>CALVWH010000073.1 GCA_944364705.1 uncultured Bacilli bacterium
GGATAATTCATCTCTCGTATAGGATAAAGTATGGGCCAAATCGTTAATTTCTTGAATATCGGTGGTTGTTTTAAAACTTACTTGATAATCGCCTTTGGCTAGTTTTTTCGCATCTTGATTTAAACGATCTAAAGGTTGGGATAGTTTTTTTGATATGAAGTACCCAAGAATGAATGCGAAAAGAAAAACGAAAATCGCAACGTATATAAATTGTTTTTTTAACAGTTGAATGGAAGAGTCTAAAGGCATTAACGATGTACTAACAAAAGCATAATCTTTTTCATTTAGTTTAATTCCTTTTAATAAGGTTTTATTATGAAATTTTGGATTCATAATTTCGTAAGTCTTCATTTTCTTTTGGCTTTTTATGAAATCTTCTTTATATTTTTTTACACTTTTTTCGGTTAAATAACACCCACGATTATAACTGGTCGAAGAATATAATATTTGATCTTCATGAATAATTTGAATACAAATTCCTTTTTCAGAAGCTAATTTGTTTAAATCTTGTTCTTTTTTATAATTTCTTTTTAATTCTTTTGATATTTCCTCCATCGTTTGGCGTTTTGAAAATTCATAAAAAGTATTTAAAAATAAGATTTGGAAAAACCAAAGGATGAGCAAAATTCCAAAAACAAAAAGGGTTAAATAAAACCATAATTTCTTTTTTAAACTAATGGATTTCAAATTTATACCCCATTCCACGTACAGTTACAATTAAATTTCGATATTTTCCTAAACGATTTCGAAGCATTTTGATATGAGTATCAATGGTTCGATCGTCTCCGTAAAAGTCATATCCCCATATTTGACATAACAATTGTTCTCTTGATAAGGCTATGTTTTTGTTTTTCATAAAATAAACAAGAAGTTCATATTCTTTTGGTGTTAAACGAATTGGATGTTCATCGATGGATACCACATGAGCTTTGGTGTCTATTTTTAAGGTTTGATAGGTAAATGTCGTCGAAAAATCATAATAGCGTTTCGCAACGGCTTTCATTCTGGCAATTAATTCTTTCGGACTAAAAGGTTTGGTCATATAATCGTCAACTCCAAGATCAAAACCAGTAAGTTTATCATATTCTTCTCCTCTTGCAGATAAAATAATGGTTGGTATATTTTTTATTTCTTTCATTTTTTTATAGAACGTAAAACCATCCATCTTGGGCATCATAATATCCAAAATAATAAAATTGATCTGATTTTCTTCTTGGATCAAGTCTAAAGCTTCTTTGCCATTGGAAGCTTCAAATACTTGATATTCTTCTAATCGAATATATTCTTTAATAACTTCGCGAATTCTCTCTTCATCATCGATAATTAATACATTCATAAGGACTCCTAAAGTTTACTGAATTGGACGAATGGTATTATCAAAGTCTTTGTCCATCATTAATTCATGCATAAATTCTTCTTCGTTTTGTACATAAAGTTCCTCGATTCGATCTACGCGGCATTTTTCAGAAAGCAAGATTGCTTCAATTTTGGCAACTGCATTTTCTACTTGATCGTTAACAACTACATAATTGTATCGATAGACTTCATTAATTTCACGGTAAGCCGTTTGAAAACGATCGATGATTTGATCGATTTGTTTTTCTGCTCCTCTTGCTTTAATTCTTCTTTTTAATTCTTCCATAGAAGGTGCCATAATAAAGATTAAAATGGTTTCTGGGAATTTTTCTTTTACTTGTTTTGCTCCTTGTACATCAATCTCTAAAATAACATCTTTTCCAGAAGAAAGGATTTCTTCAAGTTCTTTTTTTGGTGTTCCAAAATATTCCCCGTAACGAACTTTTGCATATTCTAGAAAGTCGCCATTTTCAATTTTCTTTTCGAATTCTTCTCTCGTTACAAAATAATAATCGACTCCGTCTTTTTCTCCTTTTCGCATTGGTCTTGATGTGTAAGAAATTGGACAAACAACGTTGGGTCTATTTTCTAAAATTTTTTGAATCACGGTTGCTTTTCCAGCACAAGTTGGACCGGAAATAATAATTAAATCTCCTCTTTTTTTTGTTTTAATCATTTTCTCTTTCCTTTCTTGTATTTTCATTATAATCATATTTTTCTATTTTGTAAACACCAGGATTTTAAATTAATTTTTTTTGATAATGTCCATGCCCAGATTTGGCAATATCGGCTTGATCTACCACATCTTGCGTAATCCATATGGTTGGAATTTGGTAGCGGGCCGCTAATTCATTCGTCATTAAAACATATAAATCAACGGCTTCTTTTGTTTTTTTGTTTTGGACAAGTAAAACAACTGGCTTGATGAAATTTTCTAACAATTGATAAGCAATTGCCTCTTTCTTTTCTTCTCTCATCATGTTTTTGGCAATCATAGGTCCAATAAGGTCATAATGAATTAAGATTGAAAAATATTGTGGATTTTTTTGAAGAACTTCTTTTCGAAAGATGCGAAGTGTTTGTAAATATGGATTATTATCTGGCATTTTTAAAATGTCACATAAAGCGGTTGTGATGTAACATCCACTACTATTTTGTTTACTTTCGCTATATTCAAAAGCACTTCTAGAAATTTGACTAGGGCGATTATAAGCGGTGCAAAAACGATAGCACTCAATCGCATTTGCATACATCCACTCATTTTTATACTCACACCAAAATTTTCCATAGTTATCTTCTCCAGAAACTTTTAAATACGTACATTCTGAACAATGTCTAGCCATATTTTCTTCCTCCTTTTTTTATCCAGTATTGTATCACTTTTTTTTAAAAGGGACAAGAACTTTTTTTCTTAGAAAAGATGAAAAAAGAAGAATAGTTTCCTATTCTTCAAATTGGGAATTATAAAGTTTCGCATAGAACCCATTTTTCTTAAGCAATTGATCGTGAGTTCCTTGTTCCACGATATCTCCATTGTTCATAACCAAAATTAAATCAGCATTTTTAATGGTAGATAACCGGTGAGCAATAATGAAACTTGTTCTTCCTTCCATAACTTTATCCATTGCTTTTTGGATTAAAATTTCTGTTCTTGTATCGACTGAAGACGTTGCTTCGTCTAAGATTAAGATTTTTGGATCTTTTAAGATAACCCTAGCAATGGTAAGAAGTTGTTTTTGTCCTTGAGAGATGTTATCTGATTCTTCGTTTAACACCATATCATATCCAGATGGTAATGTTCGAATGAAATGATCGACGTGAGCACTAATAGCCGCATCATAAACATCTTCATCGGTTGCATCTAATCGCCCATAACGGATATTTTCTTTGATGGTATCGCTATAAAGCCAAGTATCTTGTAATACCATTCCAAACATACTACGTAACTCGTTGCGATTAAAATCTTTAATGTTATGTCCATCAAGTAAAATTTCTCCGGAATTGACATCGTAAAAACGCATCAATAATTTGACCATGGTCGTTTTTCCAGCACCCGTAGGACCAACAATGGCAATTTTCATACCATCTTTTACATCGGCACTGAAATTATGAATAATGGTTTGATTTTCGTTGTATCCAAAGGATACGTTTTTGAAGGTTACATTTCCATTTAATCCTTTTACTTTTACTGGATGTTTTATTGTTTGTACTTCTTCTTCAACATCTAAAAATTCAAAAACACGTTCCGATGCTGCAGCTAAAGACTGAATTAAATTCATAACTTGAGCCGCTTGGGCAATTGGGTTTGTAAAATTACGTACATATTGGGTAAATGATAAGATGTCCCCTACTTCGATTTTATTTTTAATAACAAAATATCCTCCTAAAATCGATACCATAACATATCCTAAGTTTCCAATAAAGGTCATGATTGGATGCATCATACCAGATAAAAATTGACTCTTCCAAGCAGATGCATATAACGTTTCGTTTTGTTTTTTAAATGTTTTTAAAGCTTCTTCTTCGTTATTAAATAACGTTACAATATCATGTCCAGAGTAAACTTCTTCTACGGTACCATTAATAACTCCAAGATATTCTTGTTGTCTTTGGAAGTGTTTTTGACTCTTTTTTACAACAAAAGATACCATAATTAAAGTAAGTGGGATGATTAAAAGCGTTACCAAAGTCATAATCGGACTGATAGATAACATCATAATTAAAATTCCGATAACAAGAGTAACGGAAGAAATTACTTGTGTCAAACTTTGATCTAAGCTTTGACTAATGGTATCTACATCGTTTGTTACTCTTGATAAAATTTCTCCAGTGGTTTTTGATTCGTAATATTTTAATGGAATCAAATGGAATTTATGAGAAATTTGATCTCTTAACGTATAGGTTACTTTTTGGTTAACCCCTGCCATAATAATGGTTTGTATATAGGAAAATAAAGTACTAATAATGTAAAGTCCTAAAAGAGTTAATAAGATTCCTGAAATTTTACTAAAGTTAATTCCTGCGGAAGTTCCAAGAATTTTTCCAATTAATCCATTATAAATTTCGGTGGTTGCATTTCCTAAAATTTTTGGACCTAAAATGGAAAATGTGGCACTTCCAATGGAAAATAAGAGAACAAGAAGCAAAGATCCTTTATATTGTTTTAAATATCCAAAAAGGCGCTTCATCGTTCCTTTAAAGTCTTTTGCTTTTGCAGGTGCACTTTGTTTTGGACCCATTATAATTCCTCCTTCCCAAGTTGTGATTCTGCGATTTCTTTATAAATTTCGCAAGTTTGTAATAAATCTTCGTGACGACCTTTTCCAACAACTTTTCCCTCGTCTAATACAATAATTTGATCAGCATTCATAATGGTACTAATTCTTTGAGCAACAATAAGGGTTGTAGTTCCTTCGGTGTTTTCTCTTAATGCTTTTCTTAAAGCAGCATCGGTTTTAAAGTCTAAAGCAGAGAAACTATCATCAAAAATTAAAATTTCTGGTTTTAAAGCAACGGCTCTAGCAATCGATAATCTTTGTTTTTGTCCTCCGGAAACATTGGTTCCTCCTTGAGAAATTTTTGTGTTATATTTCATCTTTTTCGATTCGATAAATTCGGTTGCCATTGCGATCGAAGCTGCTTTTTTCATTTCTTCATCGCTTAGATCTTTTTTTCCGTATTTGATATTTGAAGCAATCGTTCCAGAGAATAAGACTCCTTTTTGTGGAACAAAACCAATTTTTTTATGAAGTTCTTTGGTATCGACATCTTTTACATTGATGCCATCGACTAAAATTTCTCCTTTGGTTGCATCAAATAATCTAGGAATTAAATTAATTAACGTTGATTTTCCACTTCCAGTAGAACCAATAAAGGCGGTAGTTTCTCCTGGTTTTGCTGTAAAGGTAATATCGGTAAGAACTTCTTCATCAGAATCTGGATAGCAGAAAGAAACGTTTTTAAATTCGATAAGTCCTTTAGTTCTTTTACTAAATTCTTTTGGTTTTTCTGGATCACGAATGACTGGAACGGTATTTAAGATTTCCGAGATTCTTCCAATCGATACGCTTGCTCTTGGAAGCATAATCGAAAACATGGTAACCATTAAAAAGGCCATAACAATTTGCATTGTATATTGAATGAAGGCAAGCAAATCTCCAACTTGCATAATTCCTTGATCAATTCCCTTTGCTCCATTCCATACAATTAATATACAAATTCCGTTCATGATGAACATTAAAGTTGGCATTAAGCATCCCATGATACGATCGACAAATAAGGTTGTTTTTTTCAAATCCACATTGGCTTTATCAAAACGTTTTTCTTCGTATTTTTGATTACTAAATGCTCGAATAACAGGAATACCTGTAATGATTTCTCTGGTTACTAAGTTTAAACGATCGATTAATTTTTGTAATCGTTTGAATCTTGGCATAACAAAGAAGAATACTCCAAGCATGATGGTTAAAATTACACCAACCGCTAATGCGATAATCCAAGCCATAGAAACGTTGGTGTTTAATACTTTAATTACTCCTCCAATTCCAATGATTGGCGCATAGAAAATAATTCGTAAGGTAAAGAGAATAAGCATTTGAATTTGCTGAATATCGTTTGTCGTCCTAATAATTAAAGAAGGAAATCTACAGTTTATAAATTCTGATTTTGCAATGGAAGTCAGTATCGAGAAAATAGCAGATCGACAATAGCAAGATCATCGCGCAGAATCGATAGAAGATAAGAA
>CALVWH010000074.1 GCA_944364705.1 uncultured Bacilli bacterium
AGTTTCGATCAAGAAAATACCTTAGAATATGGTATTCTTGGGCAATCAATGAAAGCCGTTTCTTTCGATCATCTTTCAGAAGAAAATTTTTGGGAATTTATATATGAAGGAATGAAACAAGTAAATACAGACACAAGCGTACATACCATGACGGCCAATGCTTTTGGAAATCTTCATAGTTCAGCAATTCTTCAATTAAATGAAAAAGTACAAGCAATTATAACCAATCGTGATCAGATGATTTTATTGAAAAGGTTTTAGAAAAAGAAGAAGCAAAAGAAGAAAAACCAAAAGTACAAGTTTTAAAAAAATAAAAAATATGCGAACGTTTTAAATAAAATCGCATATTTTTTTTATCTTTATTTTTTCTTTAATTGTTTTTCTTCTTCCTTCGTATTTAACTCATCTAACGTATTTTTTAAAGTTATTTTAATCGCTTCTAGTGGTATTTTCTTTTCATATAAATACATAACAATATCCGATAACTGCTTTAAATAATATTCCACTTCTTTCTGATTTTGTCTTGGTCTTTTTTCTAAAATATCCTTAAAATCAAGGAATTCTTCTTTCTTTTCCATGGGAACTCTTTTACAAAAACAAAACATTTTTTCCCTCTTTTCCTAGAGGAAAACACTATAGTTTTTTTTCTTTTAACTAGGTTTTCCTCTTTTTTCTCAATCCTTAAAAGATGAGAAACATCAAGCATTTGATGAACAGCAAGTTTTCCTTTTTCATTGATCGTAGAAACAAGTTCCAAATGACCAATTTGACCAGTTATCGTATTAAAAAAAGTACTTTCCTCATTGCTACAAATTTCAATAAAATTTTCAAAACTTTGATGTTTTTTTTAGGAACAACCGTTTTTATCTCATGTTCAGACATAATTTCTCCTTTTATAAAATTTTTTCTTTTTTTTAGAATATCACAAAAGAAAAAAACTGTAAAGTTTTACAGTTCTAAATCTATTTGGCAGAAACCTTTTCTTTTTCTAATAATCTTTTTTGATAATCTTCATAAAAAATATCATCTGGTTTCATTTTAAAAATTTTAGCAATCTGAATCGCAACATCATAAGATAATCTTCTTTGACCCGTTTCAATCTGACTATAAAAAGGAACACTAATATCTAATAACTTTGCCATTTCACTAATCGTAAGTTTCTTTTTTCTCCGGTATTCTCGTAATTTGTAATTCATTTTAATCCCTCACATCTAGAATTAGTATATCACATTTTTAACGAGATTTAAAGTATTTATATAAGAATTTCTCTTTGAATGTTTGGATTTTTTAATGCTTTGATCAATTGATCGATTTCTTCTTTTGTATTATAAAAATAAAAACTAATTCGGCAAGTATTTTTTATTTTTAATTCATCGTTTAAAATCTTTGCACAATGGCTACCTGCTCGAACACAGATGTTATATTTATTTAAATAAATGGCTAAATCTTGAGAAAAAATATCTTTCATATTAAAGGTAAGAATTCCACTTTCGCTTTCTTCGTTATATACGATGATATTGGGAATAGTTTTCATTTGCTCTAAACAATATTGTTTTAGCATTCTTTCGTGTTTTTGAATGGTATCCATACCAATGGAAGTTAAATATTCGATAATTTTTCCAAATCCAATGACTCCTGCGATATTCGGGGTTCCTGCTTCAAATAAGGTTGGTGGTTCTTGATAGATTCTAGTTCCATCGGTTTTAAAAGAAACATTCATTCCTCCACCATAGTTCATGGGTTTCATTTGTGCTAAAAGATCCTTTTTGGCATATAAAACACCAACTCCAGTAGGACCACACATTTTATGAGCAGAGAATGCTAAAAAATCGATATCCAATGCTTGTACGTCTATTTTTTGATGAGGAACGCTTTGTGCTCCGTCGATGACAACGAGAATGTTTTTTTGATGTGCATAAGCAATGATGGATGCGATATCTCTTTCATCTCCAATGACATTAGAAATATGAGCGATGCTAATGACTTTGGTATGCGGTGTAATCGCATCTTTTACGGCTTGTAACGTTACTTTATAATGTTCGTCTAATGGAATATAGGAAACATTTGCACCGATTTCAAACCATGGCAAAAGATTGGAAGCATGTTCACTTTTGGTAAGTAAAACTTCATCGTCTTCTTTTAAATAAAAACGAAAGAACCCAAAAACGATTTGATTTAAAGAAGCGGTTGCTCCACTGGTAAAAATAATTTCTTTCCGATCTTTGGCATTGAGGAAATCGCGAACCAAATCTCTTGTATTTTCATACATGGCATCTACTTTTAAACTGATGTCGTAGTCTCCTCTATGGGCATTTGCACTATATTCATTATAATATTCACTGATAGTTTCTCCTAAAATTCTCGGTTTTAAAGTAGTTGCCCCATTATCAAAATAAATTAAATTTTGATTTAATATTTCAAAATCTTCTCGATTCATAAAATCACCTCCGTCTTCTTTTTACTATAGCGTATGGTGGATTTGGAAATCTGTCCATTATCCTACCCTATTTCTAAAAAATGTTTTGTTTTTTTGTATATTTTTTCTTTTTTTCTTCAATATAATTATAGAATATTCGCAGATATTCACAAGTCAAACATTTTGACAAACTTACCCAAAGGTAAGTTTTTTTTTAAAGAAAAAGAACAGATTTTTTGTCCTTTGTTCACCTTTTTAATCATGATAAAAATTATCATTATAATCTAAAATCGACATCAACATATTGATTTTTGATTGATAAGGTAGATTTTTTCGGTTCAAAAAGTTTTCAATCTGTTCTAAGAGTTCTGTATGAACATAACCTTGAATGTTTTTTAATTGATCTCGAAGGTTTTTGTCAAATTCTAATTTTTTTTCCGTTTCGGATAACAATTTTTTTACATCGTTAAAGCTTGTATTTACAACTTTTAATGTTACCATAAAATTGGAAATAAATTCTTTACAGAAATCAATTTGTTTATTGGTTAAAGAAAATTCTAAATTATCCATTTGTGGTAGAAAATAACGAATAACTTTCATTTGTTTTTGTTTTTCTTCTAATACGTTTGCATCATAACTTTGTCTTAAAACATCATCGACCATATCTTCTGGAATGGATAAAATTGTTTTAATTTCTTCTGGATTTAAAATAATTGATAAATTTTGCATTACTTTTATTTTTTCTTCTAACGATTTTGAACTTTCGGATAAATTATCTACTTTTTTTTGGGAAGCGATAATGTTTTCGTTTAAAGCATTTAAAAGACCGTTCATTTTCTCCACTCCTTTACCGTATCTAAAAGATAAAGATACATTGCAAAGTCCATTGATTCTAACATGAAGTAAGATTTTAATTCTTCTTCTCCAATGGATAATGTTTCGCTTAAATCTTTGATGGTAATCTTTTTTTCATCCATATAGGTAATAATGGTATTTAACATCGAATTATATAGTTTTTCTAAATTGGTTTCGACTATTTTTATACTAGTATCGTACATCTTAATCCCCTACCTTAGCATTCAACTGTAATGTATCTAAAATTGGTTTCTCGATTTCATGGTTTAAATCAAGAATTTCTTTATATCCTACTGGATTATTTAACTCATCAATTAACATTTCTAATTCGTCTTTGTAAACATTTAATCGTTCTAAGACGTCTTTTTCTACACTGGTTGATCCAAATCGGAATAGTTTGATTGCTACATAGACGTTTTCTTTTACATGGATAATAATTAAATTGACGTTATTTTTGGTAATTTTATAAGTATTAATTAGCTTGTTATCAAAAAAGACGTCTTTTTCTACTTGATTTTCTTTAAACTCTAAAATTAAGTCATAAATATCTTTATAGTCTTTTTTTTCAATATTTTCTTTTCGAAAATCTTTCATAATAATTGTATTTTGAATTTGTTGTAATTTGTAAATTTAATTGTTGTAAATGATTTGAGTGATTTTTATTTCGTTTGTATATTGTTTTAAGTAAATTAA
>CALVWH010000075.1 GCA_944364705.1 uncultured Bacilli bacterium
GACTTCAAAAAGGCTTAGCAAGATGTAAACCAGGAAGTAAAAACCGATATAAAATGAAACTAAAAATACAAAGAATGTATCAAAAAATAAAAAATGCAAGAAAACATAGAATACATGACATAACAAAAAAACTAATCGAAGAAAATGATATTATCGTAACTGAAAATTTAGATGTAAAAGGAATGCAGAAAAATCACTACATAGCTAAAGGACTAAACGAAAACCCAATATCAGAAATCATCCGAGTACTAAAATATAAAGCAAATTGGAAAAACAAAAAACTAATTCAAATCGATCGATATTATCCAAGTAGTCAAATATGTAGTATATGTAATTATCAAAATAAGGAAGTAAAAGATTTCAGTATAAGAAGTTGGGAATGTCCAGTATGTCATACAAAACACGATCGAGATTTTAATGCATCCGTTAATATCATGTTTGAAGGTTTAAGAAAATATATGAAAGAGGCAGAACGAAAAGTCTATTAAAATTTTGACAAAAGAAAAAACAAGTAGGGTCGCGACGATCCGATACTGGTCTATGGAGAAGTCAAAGATTTCGAAGAAGTAGAAAAAGCTTACCGTGAGGTAAGCTATGTCAAAATTTATTTCGACTTTTGTTCAAAGAATTTACAACTATTTTTTTTCATGTTAAAATAATCATAGGGTGGTTCTATGATAGAACATGTGGATTATGATACCATAAAACAAATTTATTATGATCGTACACCGCAGGAGATTAAGCAAATTTATGAAGAGGTTAATGGAATTTATTTAAAAAAAATTCCTTATCATCAAATTACCATTAAAGATTTACGTAATTTTGAGCAATTACAAAATCTTTTATATCAAGTAAACCTTTTACTTGGAAAAAAATATCCAGAAGGTTTTCAATTAGAAAAAGAAATAAAATCTTTTTTTGAAGAATTAAAAAATCCTAAAAAAATAAAAAATTTAAATTTCTATGTTTATCCAATTTATTATTTACATCCTTTAAAAATAAAAAACATTAACTTTAGTCAAATCGCAGAAGAAAGGATAAAAAAATATCGAAAATCAATTCAGTGGATTTGTCAAAATAGACCAGGAAAAAAAGAAGAATTTTCTTCTCTTGATTGTCAGGTCGCAAAAAAAATTCATTTATGATCAAAGCTGTATATATTCATATCCCATTTTGTGAACATATTTGTTCCTATTGTGATTTTTGTAAAATGTTTTATTATTCTTCTTTTGTCGATCAATATTTAGAGGCTTTAGAAAAAGAAATAAAAGAAAAATATGAAAAGGAAGAAATTGAAACCTTATATATTGGAGGAGGAACTCCTTCTTGTTTGTCTTATGAACAATTAAAAAAATTATTTTCTATTTTAAAAATTTTTCATAGAAGTTCAAAACTTGAATTTACAGTGGAATGTAATATAGAAAATATCGATAAACAAAAATTAGAATTGTTTTATCAAGAAGGGGTTAATCGACTTAGCATTGGAATGCAAACCTTTCATCCTCATCATTTAAAAACTTTACAGCGAAATCATACAAAAAAATAAGCACAATCTGTAATTTCGCTGGCCAAAAAACTAAGATTTCAAAACATAAATGTCGATTTAATGTATGCCTTACCAGGAGAAACTTTAGAAGAAGTAATGGAAGATGTCTCTTTTATTTTATCTTTAAATGTTCCCCATGTTTCCACATATTCTTTAATGATTGAGCCCCATACCAAATTGTTTCAGCAAAACCAAAAACCTATTGATGAAGATCTTGATGCACAAATGTATGAAAAAATTTGTGAGATTTTAACACATCATGGGTATGAACATTATGAAATTAGTAATTTTTCAAAACCTGGTTTTTGTTCCAAACATAATTTAACTTATTGGAATAATGAACCTTATTATGGATTTGGTCTTGGAGCAAGTGGTTATATCAAAAATATTCGATATGAAAATACCAAAAGTTTTCAAAAATATATTCGTGGATCTTTTCTTTTTAACGAAGAGACGATGGACGATTTAACCGAATTACAAAACACGTTTCTTTTAGGATTTCGAAAAATAAAAGGAATTTCAAAAAAAGAATTTTATCAAAAATATTCTTTCGATCTTCACAAAATTAATAAAATTCGTATTGGATTAGAAAAAGGATATTTAGAAGAAAACAAAGAATATATTTATATAAAGAAACAATATATCTATGAATCCAATGAGATTCTTTTAGAATTTTTAGAAATAGAAAGAAGTAAAAAAAATGAATAAAGTAGAAAAATTTGCAACTGAAATTGGATATATTAAAAATCCAAAATACCGAGAAAATATTAAAATTTTAATTGATCTTTTACCAGATTATTTTTTTGAAGTTGCTGCTTCTTCAACCGGAAAATATCATCCGTCTTTTTCTTTAGGAGCAGGAGGACTTTTGAGACATACCAAAACAGCGGTACGAATTGCATATGAAATGTTTCAAGATGAAAGTATTAGCGGGGCTTTTAATGAAAATGAAAAAGATATGATGATCATGGCTTTAATTCTTCATGATGGATTAAAACATGGAGATCCAAAAGAAGAATATGTAAAATTTGATCATCCAATTTTAATTTGTGACCGAATTCGTGAAAATAAAGAAAAAACAACGTTAACGGACAATGAGATTTTAGCATTAACCAATATGATTGAAAGCCATATGGGACCATGGAATACCAATAAATATTCGGATGTTGTGTTACCAGTTCCTAAAAATAAATATCAAAAATTTGTTCATATGTGTGACTTTTTATCAAGTCGTAAATTTTTAGATGTAAAGTTTGAAAATGATGAAATTGTTATTTGACACAAACAAATGTTTGTGATAAAATAAAAAAAGATAGGAGGCGTTTATGCGAGGAAAATTAATTGTGATTGAAGGAACGGATTGTTCTGGAAAAGAAACACAAGCAAGATTATTAAAAAACGCTCTTCGAAACGAAGGAGTTCGAATTGAACATTTTAGCTATCCAAATTATCAATCACCAACGGGAAAGATTGTTTCTCAGTGCTACTTAGGAAGAGAAGGACAAGGATGGTTTCCAGAAGGTGCCGATCAAGTGGATCCAATGGTATCTTCTTTATATTTTGCAGCAGACCGTAAATACAATATTCATAAAATAACGTATTTGTTAGAAAACGGTGTTCATGTGATTATTGATCGATATGTATATTCTAATATGGCTCATCAAGGAGGAAAAATCTTAGATGACGAAAAACGATTAGAATTATATAATTGTTTAGATACGTTAGAATTTTCTTTGTTAAAACTTCCAAAACCAGACGTTGCGATTTTTTTACATGTACCAACTGAATATTCTTTAAAATTGATGAAACAAAATAGAGATAAAGTGGATGAACATGAACAATGTGAGGAACATTTATATCATGCAGAAAAAGCGTATCTTGAATTATCTCATCGATATCATTTTTATCAAATAGAATGTAACATCAATCATGAATTAAAAAGTATTGAAGAAATTCATGAACAACTTTTACTTTACGTCAAAAAAGAATTAGGTCTTTCCTAGCTCTTTTTTTTCTTGCCTTTTTTTTGTATAATATTTGTGTATCATAAAAATTTAGGAGTGTTAAAATGTATTGTGAAAAATGTAATACTTTTTTGCCACCAGGACAAAATGTATGTGTAAAATGTGGTCATGTGAATACAAAAGAAAACCAAAGCGCGGTAGTTTCTCATCAAAATCAAGATTTTCGAAATCCACAGAATGCTTTTTTAGAAAGTGAAACTACAACAGAAACTTTGAAAGTTTCTGAATCTTCTTCCCAAAAAGAGGAAAATCCAAAAACTATAAAAAGAAACTTGATTCTTATTTGGATTTTATTCATTTTTACTTATATTCTTCCTATTTTGAGTAATTTAGCCAGTGAATTTTATCGACCAATTACTAATATTTTTGAAGGAATTTATCGTTTCATTAAAACATTTTCTCTAAGTCTTTTATCGTTAATGCTTCCAGGAGTTCTTGCTTATCATGGACGATCAAATCCAGCTTGGAAGACATTTCTTTACTTTATGCTATTTGCTTTAATTCGTTTTTTAATATTCGAAATCCATTCTTTTGTTATATTTCGACTTGTTTTTGTTAGTTTTATATTTTCTTTTGTTGTCTATTATATTACAAAAAAAATATCTTTTTGGATTCACGATGCCTTAGGAGCAAATAAAAATATTGTATATGCGTATTTGTTATACACGGAAATTTTTCTTCTTGTTTATTTAATTGTTGAACTAATTTTTGAATTTCTTTTTGATCTTTTTAAATTTACGATTTTAACTTCTGTTTTTATCGGATTATAACGGAATTGAAAAGATTTTAAATCTAGGAGAGTGTTAAAATGTATTGTGAAAAATGTAATACTTTTTTACCACCAGGACAAAATGTATGTGTAAAATGTGGTCATGTGAATACAAAAGAAAGCCAAAATACGGTAGTTTCTCATCAAAATCAAGATTTTCAAAGTCCACAGAATGCCTATTTAAAAAGAGAAGATACCCCTTTAGAAGATTCCAACCCATTTATATATACATCAAAAGAAACCACAGTAAACGATATTGCTATTATTGTTTTAGCGATTATTTTTATTTTCGTACCTATCGTTGTATATGGTTTTCTTTTGTTTCAATTTTCCTTTTCGGTGAAATTTTTCTTAATATTTCTTCCGTGGTTTGTACCCGTTTTTTTAGGACTTCTATCTTATAATCAAAGAGAAAGTTCCATGGCAATAAGTTTTGTTTGTTTCTTTGTTGCAGCAATCCTAGTGGAAGTCCTTTTGTTTTCAATTACTGGAAAATTATCGATCGCAGTTGTCATCATTACTTTTTTCCTTCTCTTTTTATATTATATATTTACTGAAAACAAAGCACATTGGATGCATGATAAAACAGGACGAAGTTCTAATTCTATATTAGATCGTCTTTCTTATATTTCTATTTTTTGTTTTCAAAGTATTTGTCAACCAATTTACTTATTTTTACTTGCTTTTTTCATAATAAGTGTGCTACTAGGTTTGTTTTCCTCATAAAATGAATTATGAAAATTATAGCACATAGAGGAAATAATAAAAATAAAAATGAAAACCGAATAGAAGGATTATTAAAATGTTTAAAAGAACCTTATATCGACGGAGTTGAATTTGACATTCAAATGACTAAAGATTGTAAATTTCTTTTGTCACATAGCAATTTTTTAAAAACAGAAAATGGTGAAATTGTTGCGATTTCTAGAAACAACCTATCCGAATTAAAAAAACATTCTTATGAAAAAAATAAAAAAAACTATCCTTTAGTTACTTTAGAACAATTTTTAAGAAAAGTAAATGGAAATAAAATTCTTTTAATGGAATTAAAAGTAGAAAGAAAAGAAAAAGAATATGCACAATATTTAAAAAAAATTTTAAAAAAATTCCCTTTTTTAAATTTATGGATCTGTAGTTTTAATGCTACGGTTTTATCCTTTTTTAAAAAAGACTATCCCATTGGTTTAATTAAAACAAGAATGATTAATGAAAAGAAAAATTTAAACGATTTTGATTTTGTTTCTTCCAAAGAAAAAGAAAAAATACCATACTTCTTATGGACCATTAATAAAAAAATATGCTTCCCAGAAGATAAAAATTTTTTAGGGATTATTACGGATTCTGCGATGGATTTTCAATAAGTATTTACAAATAAATAGAAATTTGTTAAAATAAAACAACTTGTTAGAAGGTGTAAATATGACAAAATCCAAAAAATCATTAGCAATCTTTTATGATCAAAATGTTTTCTTTTTTGAGAGTTTAAAAAACTTAGAAGAACAAGAAAGAAGAGATCGAATTTTTGATTTTTTACAAGAAAATAATCAGGTGGTAAAACAATTAGGAGAGATTTTTCATGGAATGAATAAAAGAGAAGCGATCAATAAAATTTTTCCTTTTTTACGTCCATTTCCCTTTTTTTGTGAATTTTTATATTCTTATTTTGAATATCAAGAATTTTTAATTCAACAAGGCAATATAAAACCAGTTTATGAACAATTTTTGAAAGATGTTTTAGCATACGATGTGTTATCAGCAGAAGAAGAAAAAAAACTTTTAGAACAATATCAAAAAACAAAAGACAAAAATACTAGAGATACGATTATTAAGCATAATCTAAGATTAGTGATTTCGATTGCTAAACAATATACTTATTCCAAGATTGATTTGAATGATTTAATCATGTGTGGAGTAGAAGGTTTGTTTGATGCGATTGAACATTTTGAGCTTCAAAAAAACTGCAAATTTTCAACATATGCTACCCCATGGATTAAACAAAAAATAAGAAATCAAATGTATGGAAACTCTATGGTTTATGAGCCAATAAACTTTAAAGTTAAAGTAGTTTCTTATATGCGTTATTGTTTTGAATATGAAGAAAAATACGGGACCTTACCATCTGATGAAACCATCAAAAAAAGATTTTCTTTTACAGATGAACAATTAAAAAGAATAAAAGAAAGTTCCGAAATTAAAATATATTTTTTTGAAGGTTATAAGAGAAATTCTTCCAATGATGAACTACGAAATCCAGCTGTGATGGATGAAAAAGCAATGGTCGAAGAAAAAGTTGTGGAAAAAGTCTTTTATCAACAAATGTTAGAAACCATAAAAAAACATTTAAGCGAAAAAGAATTTATTATTTTAATATACCGATATGGTTTGTTTGGAAAAGAAAAAGAAACATTAAAATCAGTAGCAAAACGTGTTGGAACTTCAAAAGAACGAGTTCGACAAATTGAAAAAGAGGCTTTATTAAAATTATCGAGAAATAGAGATGTAAAAAAACTTTATTTAAGCCAAAAATAAGAGGTGGATTATGGAAACATTATTAATGATAAAATATGGAGAATTAACAACGAAAAAAGCAAATCGAAAAACCTTTATTTCTATTTTACAAAAAAATATAGAGCAAATGTTAAAAGAAGAAAACGTTGAAATTATATCCGATCGTGTTCGAATGTATATTAAAGGAGAGAATCTTTCGGAAATTGAAAAAAAATTAAAAAAAGTATTTGGACTTCACAGTATTGTTTTTTGTTATAAAGTAAATACTAATGTTGAAGAAATTAAAAATCAAATTTCTTTCCTTTTAAAAAAAGAAATGGGAAAAACGTTTAAAATAATTACGAAAAGAGCAGATAAAACATTTCCAATTCCTAGTATGGAATTTAGTAGACAGATGGGTGCTTATATTTTAAAAAATTTTGATTTAAAAGTAGATGTCCACCATCCAGAAATTCCAATTACTATTGAAATTCGAAAAGAAGGAACTTTCCTATATACAAAAGAAAATCCTGGAATTGGAGGATATCCGGTAGGAATTCAAGGAAAAGGACTTTTGATGCTTTCCGGTGGAATTGATAGTCCAGTTGCTGGTTATTTAGCACTTAAAAGAGGTGTTTCTGTTGAAGGAATTTACTTTGAATCTCCACCACATACGAGTCTTGAAGCAAAAAATAAAGTGATAAAACTAGCAAACATTTTAAACGAATATTCTGGTCATTTTCGTTTACATGTCGTTCCATTTACTAAGTTACAAGAAGAAATTTATAAAAAAGTTCCATCTGATTATATGATAACCATTATGAGAAGAATGATGTATCGCATTTGCGAACGATATGCCAAAAAAAATCATTTTAAAATTTTAATCAATGGAGAAAGTATTGGCCAAGTTGCTAGTCAAACGTTAGATAGTATGCTTGTGATCAATCACGTAGTAAACTTACCAGTTGTTCGTCCTGTTGCTTGTTTTGATAAACTTGAAATTATCGATTTAGCAAACAAAATTGGAACTTATGAAACCAGTATTTTACCATTTGAAGATTGTTGTACAATTTTTGTACCAAAACATCCAGTTATTCATCCAGAATTAAACAAATGCGAAGAATATGAAAAAAATTTTGATTTTGAACCACTGATCGAAGAATGTATAGAACATATCGAAGTGATAACCGACTTAAAACCAAAAACTTACGAAGATATTTTATAACCAAAAATTACCAATAAAAAAAATGTATGAAACCTTTAATTGTACGCATTCTATTAGTGTACAGGAGGTGAAACACATGAACAACTCAAGTAAAACAACAAGTAAATTCGTTGTACCAGGAGCTAAACAAGCAATTGAACAAATGAAATACGAAATTGCAAATGAACTTGGTGTAACTATGGGTCCAGATGCTACTTCAAGAGCTAATGGTTCTGTTGGTGGAGAAATCACAAAAAGATTAGTTGCTATGGCAGAACAACAATTAGGAAGCAGATCTTACCAAGGAAAATAATGAAAATGGACAGGATTTATCACTGTCTTTTTTTATACTAGTTTACTGTGAAATTAGTCATAATTTATTAAAATTTTGTTCGAGGTGAGCAAGATGAAAAAACAAAATCGAAAAAAATTAGAAAAAATACATTTTGAAATAGCAAAAGAAATTGGCAGACCGTTAAGTTCGTATTCTTCTTCTCGTATTCGTTATCAAGAAGAACAAGCCATTTATCAAAAACTATTAACTTTAGGAAAAATGTATTATCAAAAAACAAACGAAAAATAAAGAAAGAGCTATTCTTTCTTTTCATTTTTCTTTTTTTTTGGCTCAATTTTCTTTTTTAAAAGAAAAAAACATTCTAAAAAAAATAAACAAATGTTCGCTAAAACTATTGACAGAAAAAAAAAGATAGGTTAAAATGTTATTGTTAGGAGGAAACATATGACAAAAACAAGCGGAGATAAAACCTTAGATCAAGTCTTATTAGATATAGAAAAACAATTTGGAAAAGGTGCGGTAATGAAACTAGGAGATCATGAAAAACGAGAAATCGATGTGATTCCTAGTGGATCTTTATCTTTAGATATTGCCCTTGGAATCGGAGGATATCCAAAAGGAAGAATCATTGAAATTTATGGTCCAGAGTCTTCTGGAAAAACAACATTTGCGTTGCACGCCATTGCATCGGCACAAAAATTAGGTGGACGAGTAGCCTTTATTGATGCCGAACATTCTTTAGATCCAAATTATGCTGCAAAATTAGGAGTAAATACGGATGATCTTTTACTATCACAACCAGATAGTGGAGAACAAGCATTAGAAATTTGTGAAGCTTTGGTTCGAAGTGGAGCCATTAGTGTCATCGTTATCGATTCGGTTGCTGCTTTAGTTCCGCAAGCAGAAATTGAAGGAGAAATGGGAGACTCTCATGTTGGACTTCAAGCAAGATTAATGAGTCAAGCCTTAAGAAAATTATCCGGAGTTATCAATAAAACCAATACGATTGCGATCTTTATTAACCAATTAAGAGAAAAAGTAGGAGTTATGTTTGGAAATCCAGAAACGACACCAGGAGGAAGAGCTTTAAAATTTTATGCATCCATTCGTTTAGAAATTCGTCGTTCAGAGCAAATCAAATTAGGAACTGATGTTGTTGGAAATAAAACCGTAATTAAAGTTGTAAAAAATAAAATGGCGCC
>CALVWH010000076.1 GCA_944364705.1 uncultured Bacilli bacterium
TGTACAAAAAAACATTGAGACGATGCTTGCAAAAGAGATCCTTGAAGATAAAATTAAATTTGGATCTCATTTACAAATTGATGTACAAAAAGATGCTTTTCTTATAAAAGAATAAGCATTTTTTTCTTGAAATAAAATGTTATTTGTGATAAAATATAGAAACCTCGAAAGGAGAATCTATATGAAAAAAAATGTATATTTTCCAGAAAAAGATGTTCGTATGATTGTTGGAAATTCTGGGTTAATGTATTATGATGGAGAAGAAATCTATCCTTTTTTAAAAGGAAAACATTTTCCATTTCAAAAGGAAGTTTGTTATCGTTTAGAAGAAGATCAAAATTATTTAATGTTAGAATCTACAAATGATCATCCAATGAAAGCAAAAATTTTTACTTTTCCTCATCAGACTAGAAATATTGCTTTCCAAGATTTTTTTATGAATACAGAAACATTTTCTTATGAACATATTTGGGATACCATTTTAAAAATTCGTGAAATGCCTGTTCATTTAATCGTCGATTTACAAACACAAAAATTAGATTATTATAATATGGAAGATAAAGGATATTTACTTATGCATATACCTTCGTTAGAAGATCTGGAAACCATGAAAAAACAAAAACAAAAAGAATATATAGAAATATTAAATGCATTTTATGAAAATCAGGAGAACAAACAGAATTACTTAGAACAAAAAAAACAAGAATCTTATCCTTTTTCTATTTTTACGTCTCGTTTCTATGGTTTTGGAAATCTTCCAAAACTATCGGTTGCAATTACAGAAGATGCTTATTATTTAAGATTTTTTGATATTTTACAAGACAAACAAACCTTTCTTTTAAGTTATAAAGATTTTATTTATAATAAAAAGAAAAAAAATTCTTTTCCTAAGCAAAAAATTTATCAAAAAAAATATCCAAAAAAAGAAAATTAAGAAAAATTGTCAAAGCAAGAAAAGGCGAATCGAAGATTGGTCTTTTCTTTTGTAAAAATAAATTGTTTTTTTCCTTTTGGTTTGCTATAATAAGTAAAAGGAGGATATGATGATGAAATATGTTTATTCTTTTCAAGAAGGAAACAAAGATATGCGTGATCTTTTAGGAGGAAAAGGAGCAAACTTAGCAGAAATGACTGGGCTTGGACTTCCAGTACCTAGAGGATTTACAGTTACGACAGAAGCTTGTAACAAATACTACGAAGATGGGAAAAAAATTTCAAAAGAAATCGAAGAAGAAATCTTTTCTCATTTAGAAAAATTAGAAGAAAGAACAGGGAAGACACTAGGTGATAAGAAAAATCCCCTTTTGGTATCCGTACGTAGTGGAGCAAGAGCTTCCATGCCTGGAATGATGGATACGGTCTTGAATCTAGGACTTAACGATGAAGTAGCAAAAGGATTTAGTGAAGTTACGAACAATCCTAGATTTGTATACGATAGTTATCGTAGATTTATTCAAATGTTTGCAGATGTGGTTATGGGGTTCCCAAAGAGTTCCTTTGAACGAAAATTTGATGCCATCAAAGAAGAAAAAAAGGTAACCGATGATACGGAACTTACGGCAGAAGATTTAAAAGAAGTTGTGGATATTTATAAGAAAGAATATAAAAAACTTGCAAAAGAAGAATTTCCACAAGATCCAAAGAAACAATTATTAGAAGCAGTAAAAGCAGTATTTAGAAGTTGGAATAATGATCGTGCGATTACCTATCGCCGGTTAAACGATATTCCGGGAAGTTGGGGAACGGCAGTTAACGTTCAAGAAATGGTTTATGGAAACCGTGGAGAAACTTCTGGTACCGGAGTTGCCTTTACGAGAAATCCAGCAACTGGTGAGAAAAAGCTTTATGGAGAGTATTTGATGAATGCTCAAGGAGAAGATGTTGTTGCTGGAATTCGTACACCAAAAAGTATCGATACTTTAAAAGAAACGATGCCAGAATGTTACGAGGAATTTGTTAAAATTAATAAAATTCTAGAAGAACATTATAAAGATATGCAAGATATGGAATTTACCATTGAAGATGGAAAACTTTTCATGCTTCAAACAAGAAATGGAAAAAGAACCGCTGCTGCAGCTTTAAAAATTGCCGTTGATCTTGTAAATGAAGGCATGATTACGAAAGAAGAGGCTTTATTAAAAGTGGAACCAAAACAATTGGATCAATTGCTTCATCCAAATTTTGATGCAAAAGCATTGAAAGAAGCAAAAGTAATTGCCAAAGGTCTTGCTGCATCTCCAGGAGCTGCTACCGGAAAAGTTTATTTTACTGCAGAAGATATTATGAAAGCTCACGAAGCAGGTGAAAAAGATTTAATTTTGGTTCGTTTAGAAACATCTCCAGAAGATATTGAAGGAATGAATCTAGCTCATGGAATTTTAACGGTTCGTGGAGGAATGACTTCCCATGCCGCTGTAGTTGCTAGAGGAATGGGAACTTGTTGTGTTTCTGGATGTGGATCTTTACAAATAAACGAAGAAGAAAAATATTTTAAAGCACCGGATGGAACTACTTATCATGAAGGAGATTACATTAGCTTAGATGGATCTACTGGAAATGTTTATGGATGTGAAATTAAAACCGTAGATCCAGAAATTAGTGGTGATTTTGAAACGTTTATGTCTTGGGCAGATGAAGTTCGCAAATTAGAAATTCGGACCAATGCGGATACTCCAAAAGATGCTTTACAAGCTAGAAAATTTGGAGCAGAAGGAATTGGATTATGCCGTACCGAGCATATGTTCTTTGAGGAAGAAAGAATTTTCAATTTCCGCCGAATGATTGCTGCGGATAACGAAGAAACAAGAGAAGAAGCTTTGGAAAAAATCTTACCATATCAAAGAGAAGATTTTGAAGGATTATTCCGTGCAATGGAAGGATATCCAGTAATTATTCGTTTCTTAGATCCACCATTACATGAATTTTTACCACATACGGATGAAGAAATTCGTGCACTTGCGGAAAGTTTAAAAATGTCTTTTGAAAGTTTAAAACATCGAGTAGAGTATTTAAAAGAATTTAATCTTATGATGGGACATCGTGGATGTCGTTTAGCAATCACATATCCAGAAATCGCAAGAATGCAAACAAGAGCAGTGATTGAAGCTGCAATTGCGGTAGAAAAAGAAGAAAAGAAAGTTATTCCAGAAATTATGATTCCATTGGTTGGCGATGTCAACGAATTAAAATTTGTTAAAAATATTGTTACAGAAGTTGCTGATCAAATCATTAAAGAGAATAAAAGTAAAGTTACTTATAAAGTTGGAACAATGATTGAAATTCCAAGAGCAACCGTAACTGCTGATAAGCTTGCCCAAGAAGCAGAATTCTTCTCTTTTGGAACGAACGATTTAACACAGATGACTTATGGATTCTCAAGAGATGATGCTTCGAAATTCTTGAATGATTATTATGATAAACATATTTTTGAATCGGATCCATTTGCGAAGATCGATCGGGAAGGAGTCGGTTCTTTAATGAGAATCGCAACCGAAAAGGGTAGAAAAACAAGACCAGATATTGAACTTGGAATTTGTGGAGAACATGGTGGAGATCCATCTTCGATCGAATTCTGTCATATGTTAGGTCTTACTTATGTTTCTTGTTCTCCATACCGTGTACCGATCGCAAGGTTAGCTGCTGCACAAGCAAGTATCCGTCAAAAGGCAAACAAATAGGCAGTGAGAAAAGATTCTTTTTAACCCGTATAATCCTTACAAAAGATGATATTTTAAGATATTCAGATGAAGAGGAAGATACTAGTTTTATAAAATTAAAAAAGCCTATTATAATTGATATTTATATATAAATTAGACTAAGATAAAGTTATCTTGGTCTTTTTTGTGCAAAAAATAAATATTTTGCGACAAAAAAAGGAGGTGAAAAAAATGCGATATTTATCTTTAAAGCCAAAGTTAAAAGATTTGACGCAAGGATCAAGAATTGCTTTTGCAAGACAATTTAGAAAATTTACTCAAGATGAAGTTTCAGAAAAGTTGGGGTTAACTGGAGAAAATAAAAGAGTAAATATGACAAGATATGAAAAAGGTGAAAGAACACCTAAAGATGATAGACTTATTAAAATAGCTAATATTTTAAAAATTAATCATCATTCTATTGAAAAATATAATTTTGAAAATCCCTTGGATATAGTTTATATATTTATGTGGTTAGAAGAATTATATCCTAAAATGAATATTGATTTGGCAATGTCAGAACAACTTCAAAATAAAACAAATACTTTAATTAGAAATTTCATAAAAGAGTGGCAACAAATGAAACAAAAAAGAGAAAAGCGAGAAATAAGTTACGAAGAGTATATTGAATGGAAGCTAACTTTTAAAATGAAAGAAGGAGAAGATAATAAATGAAAGAAATGACAAAAATAAAATTAAGTGATATAGATTCCTTTGAGAATCATCCGTTTAAAGTAATTAAGGATGATTCATTAAATGAACTTATAACAAGTATTAGAGAAAATGGATTATTAAATCCATTAGTAGTTAGAAGAAAAGAAAATGGTAGATTTGAAATGATATCAGGCCATAGAAGAAAATTAGCACTTGAATTAAACGGAATAGAAGAGGCAGATTGCTATATAGAAAAATTGAATGATGATGAAGCTATAATTTATATGGTAGATTCAAATATATATAGAAATAGAATTTTACCTTCTGAAAAGGCTTTTGCATATAAAATGAAATTAGAAGCAATCAAGCACCAAGGTAAAAAAAAGAAACTTCTACACAAGTTGTGCAGAAGTTAACTTCTGTAGAACTAATAGCCAAAGTTAGTGGTGAATCTAGAGAACAAGTTAGAAGATATATAAGACTTACCTATCTAATACCAGAATTATTAAAAATGGTTGACGATACTGTGATTCGTGATAAAAAGACTTATTTAACTTTGGGTATTACAACAGCAGTAGAGTTATCATATTTAAATAAGGATGAACAAAAATTACTTTTTGCTTCTATAGAATATGAAGATTTAACACCTAATAGGGCTCAAGCAATAAAAATAAGAAATTTAAGTCAAAAACATAAACTTGATTTCAATTCATTAGAAAAAATATTAGATGAAAAGAAAGGAAACCAAAATGATAGAATAACTTTTAATAAAGAAAAAATAGAAAATGCGTTACCAAAGGAGTTATTAAAAAGAGATAAAAGATATATTGAACAATATATTATTGATGCAATAATGAGTTATAAAAATAAATCACATTAATGAAATTATACTACCTCTAAATATAATAAATTGCTTTTTATGATATAATAATATTAACTTTTTTCTTAAATATTTGGAGGTAAAAATGAAAATTAATCGATTAATAGTGAAAAATTATAGAAATTTCAAGGATATAAATATTTCTTTGGGAGATGTCGTTGTTTTGATAGGCGAAAATAACGGTGGTAAAAGCAACTTTTTAAAAGCAATAACTCTTCCATTTTTAACCGATGACTATAGTTCATTAAGCAAAAATCTTTCATGGCTTGATATAAATAATGAAGCAAAAGAAAAATATTATAGCTATCTAATTAATAATCAAGAAAAGATTAAGAATGGTGAAATAAAATGCTCGGATTTTATTAAAGAAATGCCTATTGTTGAAGTTGAGGTTCAACTTGTTCCACAAGAAGATGAACTATATTTCTTAAAAGATCTTAGTTATAAAATAGAAGATGATAAATTGGTGTATGGATTGAGATATGAATATAAGCCATTTAAATGTGAAGAACTTTTTGAAACAATAAAAAAAATATTATCTGCAGAAACGATTGATAAAGATTCAATAAAAAAAATAAAAATTAATTTATTACCAGTTGAATACTACAATTACTATATTACAGTTCCAAATAAAGGCTCAGTTTCTTATGACACCTTAAAATATTTCAAATATACCGCTTTGGAAGCAGAACGAGATGATTTCTCTAAATCTAGAGAGCGTCTTGGCTCTAAGTCATTAGTAAATGTTCTGCAAAAAGGTTTAGATAAGAGTGAAAAAGTAACAGTTGAAAAAGAATATAATAATTTTTTTGATAAGCTAAAATCCATTATAAAAATGGAAGATATAATTAATTGGCAAGATGAAACAGAAATTAAAGATGCTAAAGAATTTTTTAGCCATATTAGCATATTGCCTAATATGCCGTCAATGAAAACAATATTAAATAGTGTAAGGTTAGGTTATTCTGATGAGGAATTATCAGCACAAGGATTGGGCCATAGAAATATGATTTTATTACTTGTTTTAATAAATTCTTTGCTAGAAAGGAAGAATGATATAGCATTAAATATTCTTACTATTGAAGAACCCGAGGCTCATTTATGCATAAATAATATTAAAATAATGTCCAGTTTTTTTAAGGTGTTTGCTATGAAAAATCCCTCTATGCAACTATTTTACTCAACTCATAGTACAGAATTTATAAATAAAATGAATCTAAAAAATGTTGTAATTGTCCATGACGGAAATGCAGTTGCTATTAAAGATGAATTAAAAGACGAAGAAATAGATTATCTAATAAAAAATCCTAATACGGATTTATTTAAGTTGTTTTTTTCAAAAAAATGTATACTATTTGAAGGAATTTCTGAAGAAATGTTACTTCGTGCATATTTAGATTCTGTTGAAGAATTAAGCGATATAGAATTGATTTCTTTTCATAAAGGATACACAAAAATAATTGAAATATGGAAGAAAGTAAATGATAAAACAAAAAATAAATTAGGGATTATTAGAGACTATGATGAAGAAGATAAAGCAAAGAAAAACCATGAAAAATATAACAATGATAAAACAATATGTGTAAGAACAACATCAGAAAAAACTCTAGAACCTGAAATTGTATATACAGGAGATAATTATGAAATATTAAAGAAGAAGTATGGAGATACTCTTGGTTGGAAAAATTTATCAAAAGAAGAATTACAAAGAGCATGGAGAGATGCAAAAGCTTCAGATATGTTAACAATTTGTAAAGATATTGAAAATGGAGAATTAAAAAATTTACAAATGCCAAAACACATTAAAGAAGTGCTAGATTTTATGAAACAAAATATTAGTACAGAAGAGGCTAATGATGAAAATTAAAATTGCAGGTGCTGGGGCTGGAAAAACAACAACAATTGCAGAAAATATAATAGAACTTCGAAATACAATTGAAGGAAATAAAAAAGTATTTTGTTTAGCTTTTACTAACAATGCAGTAGAATGTATTGGAAACAAATTACAAGAGTTTTATGGAACTATTCCAAATAACATAATTGTTAGTACAATTCATTCTTTTTTATATCAGGAAGTAATTAAACCATTTTATTATTTATTATATGATAAGCAATATCAGCAAATTGCAGTAGGTAATTTACCAGATAATAATATTTACAAAAATAAAATAATTAAAGAATTAGAAGAAAATAATATTCTTCATCAAACAAAAATTCCAGAAAGAGCAAAATGGATAATGGTTGGCAAATCAAAAGACACAAAAGAAATAAAATCAAAAAGGAATATTATAAAAAACACATTAAAAAAATATTGTGGCGCAATATGTATTGATGAAGCCCAAGATATTGATGATAATATATCCAAAATAATTGAATCATTAAATTCCCTAGAAATTCCATTAATTCTTATGGGTGATCCTAAACAAGATTTAAGAGGATATAATTCATTTAAAGAACTTTTAAGTCATCATTGTGAAAATGTGTATAATATAAATATATGTCATAGATGCCCCCAGAATCATTTAGATTTGTCAAATTCAATGGTAATAGAACCAGAAAAACAATATTCTGAAAAAAAATATGGTAATCTCTTTGTATGCTTTGAATCTGATAAAAAAATTAAAGATTTATTACTTGAAAAAAAATATGATTTAAAATATATATCACAAAGGCAAAAAAATTATGAGACACATAGTCAAGGGAATACTAACATAATAGAATCAATTTATGAAGAAATTTTTATAATAATGAAGAAAAAATATTCTAGCAGAGAACAATTAGATATAGCTAAATACTCATATTTTTTAGTACATAGACTTTTAAAAAAATATGAGATCGATTTGAATAAAAAGAACGCATTGGCTAATCTAGCCAATGTTATAGGATTTAGGTTGAAAACAGATGAATACAATCGTCTTAAGAATTTATTACCTGATAGAGAAAGTAAAAATACGGAAGAAAAAATAATCATAAGTTCTATTGATAGCATTAAAGGTCAAGAGGGGAAAAATTGCTTATTTGTATTAACTACAGATTTAGCATCTTATCTTCTAGGCACCAAAACTGATGATAATAAATATAAAAATAGATTATATGTAGCATTAACTAGATCTTTAGATGAATTGACAATTTATATAACATTAGATGTTGAAAACAAGTTTGGCAAATCATTTATAGAAGATTTTTTTAGAAAATATAGTTTTTCAAAGATTATATAATAGAACCGATATTTAAAACTATCAGATTTAAATAAGAAAATTAAATAAAATGGCAAAATAAATTGATAATAACGATGATGGTATAAGTTTTTTAATACA
Organism: uncultured Bacilli bacterium; assembly: GCA_944364705.1. Lineage (GTDB taxonomy): Bacteria > Bacillota_I > Bacilli_A > RF39 > UBA660 > RUG12867. The sequence continues at coordinate 8,547 of CALVWH010000076.1, forward strand.
ATTTACATTGGCTATTGTGATAGAAATTGCTATAATAATTAATACAAATCATAATTTATGTAAAAGTAGATGTAAAAATCTACTTTTTTTATACTATAATTTAATTAACTAACAAAAAGCAAATTGTAAAAAGATAAATAATGCATTGACATGTACGTAACGGATAGTGATATTGTGTTATTGAGGTGAAAAAAATATGAGATTAAATGAAGTTATTAAACAAGTTGATTTAAGTAAAAGAGCAATAAAATTTTATGAAGAAAAAGGTCTATTAAAGGCTAAAAGGGATAGTAATGGTTATAGAAATTATACTAAGGATGATATTAGTTTGTTAAAAGAAATTTCCTCATATAGAAAAATGGGAATAGGTTTAACAGATATTAAGAGAATTTTAACTGATAAAAGCGTACTGAAACAAATTTTAATAGAAAAGAAAAAAGAAATAACATCTTATAAAAAAGAATTAGAAGCATTAGAAATATTTATAGAAAACAATGATATAGAAGAATTTTACAATTCTGTTGATTATAAAACTATTGCAGATGCAATTCAAAATTCTATTCCTGGCTTTTATGGATATTATTTTTTGAATCATTTTTTACCATATTTACAAATAAGAATTCAAACGCAAGAGCAACAAGAAGCATATAATAGGATTATTGAATTTTGGGATAATACAAATATTAGAATTCCCTTTTTAATGAAATTAAATTCTTGGATTATGTTTAAATTGAACTCTAAAAAATCACTTAAAAGTCAAGCTGAACAACTTGATTCTCAAATCAAGAAATTACTCAATCCTACTGAACAAGAATACGAAAAGTTAAAGAAAAAAGTTAATGAGGGATATAAGTTAAAAAATAGCATTTTTTATAAATATAGTTTAGTAGGAATAAGTCAAAGAAAGTTTATGAAAGAATTACAAAATAAGGGATATAATGATATATTTATTCCAAGTATGATTGCATTATCACCAAAGTATAAAGAATATCATAATGCTTTAATGGCAATTAATAAAAGGATTTGTGATGACTTAAATCTATATTATGACAGCAATTTTAATTTGATTAAAAAAACTAAAGGAAAGAAATAAATTATAATTATCAAGTAGACGAAAAAAACATTTTTTGGTATAATTAACATGCGTATTAGAAAAATAAGTCAAATAGTATTCGTTTTGAAGAAAAAAACACCCCACGAATATGACAGTGGTACAAGCGACAATTAAATCTAGCAAGTAAAAGTAGTATCAATTTTTGTATAATTACATATATTAAAGATGAATACACTAATTGACATTTAGTCAAAAATATAGTATATTATTATTGCATTGATGAAGTGCAATGATATGAAAATGTTAGCCGCTCTTGGATGGCGCGGGTTATAAATTATTCCAATCGCGAAATGTTAGTCGCTTACGGATGGTGCGAGTTATAAATTATTCCGATCGAAAATGTGTGAAAGCTCTATCTAAAAAGGATAGAGTTTTCTTTTAATTTATGTTACAATGTTTTATGAGGTTTGTTTATGAAAAAAGAAGTTAAAAAAAATAATAAAACAATTAAGTTGTATGAAGCTATATTTTTTGGCGTTTGCATTTTACTATTTGTATTTATGATTTTTAGAATTTGGTGGTGGTAAAATGAAAAAAGAAATTAGTCTTAAAACATTTT
>CALVWH010000077.1 GCA_944364705.1 uncultured Bacilli bacterium
ACCAAAAAAGAAACAGAGAAAGAATTAAAAGAAGCAATAAATGTTTATCAAAAAGTGAAAAAAGGATAGCAAAGGTAAAAAAATCTATAGTTTTTCGTAAGTAGAAATGGAAAAATGTGATAAAACAGTCAAAAATGGATTGAATTTTGTGATATATACAATTGAAAAGTACATTGAGATTGGAAAAGAATGTAGCAATCAAGAAAAATACATAACTATAAGGTTATAAGAAAAAAAATTAATTATAGAATTTGATTTGTTGTAAAGATACTTATAAATAATATATAAGAAACTGTTCATTATTATAACAAGAAACATTTTTGATTTCTTGTTTTCTTATGGAATCCGTGCTAAAATAGGTTTTGAAAAGCCACAAGATTTTCGTGATTATCTCATTATTTCATAGATTTGAAGGATTTATATGTATCCATTTTAAAATCATTTTTTTTATAAGAAATAAGAATCATAGTAAGGAGGTATTTATGTTTCATTTAGTATCAAAATTCAAACCATCTGGAGATCAACCAGAAGCCATTAAAGAATTAGTAGAAGGAATTAAAGATGGTAAAAAACATCAAGTTTTACTAGGAGCAACCGGTACAGGAAAAACATTTACCATTGCCAATGTTATTAAAGAAGTAAATAAACCGACCCTTGTTCTTGCACATAATAAAACATTAGCAGGACAACTTTATGCAGAATTTAAAGAATTATTTCCAGAAGATCATGTGGAGTATTTTGTTTCCTACTATGATTATTATCAACCAGAAGCTTATGTAGCAAAAACAGATACTTACATTGAAAAAGATGCTGCCATTAACGATGAAATCGATGAATTAAGACATTCTGCAACCGCTGCTTTACTAAACCATAAAAATGTTATTGTCGTTGCTTCCGTTTCTTGTATTTATGGAATTGGAGAAATCGAAGAATATCGCAAAAAAATGCTAACCTTAAGAGTTGGAGAAGAAGTAGAAAGAAACGATATTTTAGAAAAATTAATCGATATGCTTTATGAACGAAACAACTTAGATTTAAAAAGAGGTTCCTTTCGAGTTCGCGGAGATGTTTTAGAAATTGTTCCAAGTAGCTGGCATAATAAAGGAATACGAATTGATTTCTTTGGAGATGAAATCGATCGGATTTGTGAATTTGATACCGTTACAGGGACCATCATTAGTGAGAAAAAAACGATTAGTTTAATGCCAGCAAGTCACTTTGTGACAAGTGAAGATAAATTAAAATTAGCCATTCAAAATATTCGTCAAGAATTAGATGAACGGTTACAATATTTCAAAGAAAATAATAAATTACTAGAATACCAACGATTGATGGAACGAACAAATTATGATTTAGAAATGTTATCCGAAACTGGATTTTGTCGTGGAGTTGAAAACTATTCCAGACACATCGCACTAAAACCACCAGGAGCCACGCCAACAACCTTAATTGACTTTTTTGGAAAAGACTATTTACTTGTGATCGATGAATCCCATGTAACCATTCCCCAAGTAAAAGCAATGTATAATGGAGATCAAGCAAGAAAAAACGTTTTAGTTGACTATGGTTTTCGTCTTCCGAGTGCAAAAGACAACCGTCCTTTAAAATTTGAAGAATTCGAACAAAAAGTAAATCAAGTAATTTACGTATCCGCAACCCCTGGGGATTATGAAAAAAGTAAAACCGATACCGTTGTTCAACAAATTATTCGTCCAACTGGATTATTAGATCCAGAAATTGAAGTAAGACCAATGAAAGGCCAGATTGACGATCTTATTAGCGAAATCTATAAAAGAAAAGAAAAAAATGAACGCGTTTTAATTACTACATTAACCATTCGAATGGCAGAAGAATTAACCTCTTATTTAAAAAAAGTCGATTTAAAAGTTGCATATTTGCATAACGAAATAAAAACTCTACAAAGGTTAGAAATCATTCGAGATTTAAGACTAGGAAAATATGATGTTGTTGTTGGAATCAATTTACTTAGAGAAGGAATTGATATTCCAGAAGTTAGCTTAATTGCTATTATGGATGCTGATAAACAAGGATTCTTACGAAGTGAACGAAGTCTAATTCAGACCATTGGTAGAGCAGCACGAAATGCAAATGGACATGTTATTATGTATGCAGATACCATTAGTGATTCTATGAATATTGCGATAAAAGAAACACAACGAAGAAGAACAATTCAAGAAAAATATAACAAAGAACATGGCATTATTCCAAAAACAATTCAAAAAGAAATTCATAACGTTATCTCAAATACCATTGATAAAGAACTTCATGAAAAACCAAAAATGGGAAAAGAAGAAAAACAAAAATTAATGATCTCAATCGAAAAAGAAATGAAAGAAGCAGCAAAAAATTTAGATTTCGAGCGTGCTATGGAACTTAGAGATGTTTTGTTTGAATTAAAAGGAAATTAAAAGAAATTTTCTTTTTTTCTTTAAATTAATATTTCAAAATAAAATATGATATAATAGTACTAGGTGATGTTATTTGAAAAAAGAAAAAATCAAGTATCTTCTCGATTGGTTCCTATACATGTTAGGATATGCCTTTATTTTAATTACGGTTTCTTTACTTTTTCCAAAAACTATATATATTGATAATAGTTTCTTTGGTCTTTGGGGAGTTCTAGCAGCAATTATTATTTATTTTTTAAACAAAACCGTAAAACCTTTACTTTTTTGGTTAACCCTTCCAATTACAGGATTAACCTTAGGAATTTTTTATCCATTTTTAAATGTATTTATTTTACACCTTGTTCATTTCATTTTAGGAAACCATTTCGTTATTCATGGAATTTTTATGAGCTTTATCGTCGCCGTTTTAATTTCCATTATGAATTTTATGTTAGATCATTTTATAATGAAACCATTATTAGAAAAGGATTGATATTATGGACCGTATATTTTTAGATTTAGGATTTTTTCAAATTTCTTGGTATTCCATTTTTGTTTTTTTTGGATTTTTACTCGGAGGATTTTTTGTATTAAAAGAAGCACGTCGCTTTAAAATTCCAGATGCTTTTGTAAGTGACTTATTTTTTGACTTAGTCATTGTAAGTATTCTTGGGGCTAGACTTTATTATGTTATCTTTAATTTTAGCTATTACAAAGATAATTTAATTGATATTTTAAAAATTTGGGAAGGTGGATTAGCAATCCATGGAGGTCTTCTTGCAGGACTTTTATTCCTTTTATACTATTGTCATAAAGCAAAAGCACCAGCAACAAAAATCTTAGATATGATTGTGGTTGGTTTAATTTTAGGACAAGCAATCGGGCGTTGGGGAAACTTTTTCAATCAAGAAGCTTTTGGCCCAGCTACAACTTTAGAACATTTACAAAATATGCATTTACCAGATTTTATTATTAATGGAATGGAGATACAAGGAGTCTATCACATACCAACCTTTTTATACGAATCTATATGGTGTTTCCTTGGATTTATCATTTTATTAATTATTCGCCGGTTACCATATACAAAAACCGGAAACATGCTTGCCTTTTATCTTGTATGGTATGGAATTGAACGATTTGTTGTAGAAGGAATGCGTATGGATAGTTTAATGCTTGGAAACATTCGAATGGCTCAATTGGTATCCATTGGAATGGTCGTTGCAGGAATTTTTGTATTTATTCGCAATCATAAATTTTCACCATTTGAAAACAATTATAAAGATCCGGTTGATGTTGATAAAATAAGAGTTTAAGGAGAGTTTATGAAAAAGAAAGTGGTTATTTTAGGTGGTGGAACTGGGATGTCTACCTTGTTAAAAGGTTTAAAAGAATTTCCAGTAGAAATAACTTCCGTAGTATCCGTTTGCGATGATGGGCAAAGTACTGGTAGACTTCGAGAGGAATTTCATACACCAGCAGTAGGAGATATTCGGAAAGTTTTGGTCTCTTTATCTGAGACAGAACCATTAGTAGAAAAACTTTTGAACTATCGTTTTAATACAACCAGTGATTTAAATGGTCATGCCGTTGGTAATTTACTTTTAGTTGCTTTAAGCAATATTACAGGAAATATATCTGAAGGAATCGAAGCATTATCCAAAGTATTAAAACTAAAAGGGAAAGTTCTTCCACTGACCGAAGACAATGTAACTTTAGTTGCAAAAATGAAAAATGGAAAAATTGTCCGTGGAGAACACCATATTACCGAAAGTCACGAAATCATAGATAAAGTTTATTATGAGAAAGAACCTAAAATATCTCCAAGTGTTATTCAAAGTCTTTTAGATGCTGATTTAATCGTTTTAAGTATGGGAAGCTTATACACTAGTTTATTACCAAATTTAATTAGTAAAACCATCATTAAAACCATCGATAAATCCAAAGCAAAAATTATGTATGTTTGCAATATGATGACGCAACCAGGAGAAACCGATAATTTCACAGTATCGGATCATATTCAAGTGATCAATCGATATTTAGGAAAACGTAAACTTGACGTTGTCATTGCACATGAAGGGTATATTGATAAAGAAATGTTACAAAAATACGAAACCTTAGAACAAAAAGATCTTGTAGAATTAGATGAAAATAAAATAAAAAACGTAAAATTATTGAAAGATAACTATGCAACCGTTACCGATGGTGTAATTCGCCATGATGTGATAAAATTAGCAAGCGATATTTTTGCATATCTATTATAAGGAGGGATTTTGTGTCATTTACGAGTACCGTAAAAAACGAAATTTGTGATATTTCTTCCATGCGTATTGAAAAAATATCCGAACTTTCCGCAATTATAAAAGCAAACAATAAAGAAGAAAAAAAAATTCGTATTGATACCGAAAATAGTAAAGTTGCACGTTTTATTTATCAATTATTTCGTGAACTTTACGATATTCATCCAAAAATCACTGTACGAAAAGGTTACAATTTTAAAAAAAATTATATTTATCTTTTAGAAGTAAAAGAATCCCTTCCTGATTTAGAGTTAGAATCAGAAATACCACCTCCTTATTTAATTGCGGAAGATGATTTACTTCGTGCTTATATTCGTGGTGTTTTTCTAATGTGTGGAAGTATTAACGATCCCAAAACTTCAAGATATCATTTAGAATTCATATTAGATAAAAAAGCATATGCAGAATTTTTAAATGAAAAACTTAATTTTTATCGACTAAATAGTAAATTAATAAAAAAAGAAAATAAATA
>CALVWH010000078.1 GCA_944364705.1 uncultured Bacilli bacterium
AGTGTGATCAAAACAAAAAAACGTAAAATAAGATAAACGGTTAATGTTCTTTTATCGGTTCCTTTTAAAAATTTTCTTACTCGTTTATTCATATATTCACCTACTTCTTATGTACATTATACCATATCCAAAGACAAAAATGTCAAAATAAATTTTGTCCCTTGGTTTCTTCAAAAGAAACGTTTTCTACTTCTTCTAAAAAGTAAGCATTTTATCAAGCAATTCTTGTTGTTTCACTGGCATATTCAAAATATATCATCTTTTCCTATGTTCCTTGAGTCCCCTTCTAACGTTGATGACTACAGTATATCACGAACAAATGTTCCTGTAAATACTTTTCTATTTTTTTCACAAAAAAAATTTACCAAAAAGGTAAATAAAAAGCCTAGCGGTGACCTTAACGACAAAACCTGGTTACCAGGTGGGCATCACAGTCCTATTTTTAGGATCCTTGTTTTTACAAGTATTCAACACCAATAGTCCATTAGATTCCCTTATTGTCTTGTGTTGGTTTTTCTTAATGATCACTCTTCTAGGCACTTTCATTATAGCAAGCTTTTTCCTAAATAGCAAGATACTTTTCGAAAGTTTCCATATTTTCTTCTATTTTTTAATGAATTGTTTTGCCTTTTCTACTGGTTCGTCGACACAATCAAAAGTCCACATACCATCTTTTTCGTTATTTAATATGGTTAAAAAACCATAATGTAGTTTTATAAACCCATAGAAATCCTTAGGATAATTACTATTTTGTCTAGCAAAATTTAAAATGGCCGCGGTTAACGAAGAACGATGAAAAACAATAACTTTTGCATCTTCTCCTGGAATGTTTATAATTTCTTGTATTGTGTTCATAACTCTTTCTTCTAGAGATTTTTTTGATTCTTTTCCTTCAATAATTTCAAAATCGTAAGAAGAAACAATTCCTTTTCGATACAAATATAATTGTTTGATAAATTCTGGACGTTCTTTTGCTACTTCTTCTTCACTTTTTCCTTGTAATACACCTGTTTTACTGGAACATAAACTAGAATACGATTGAACAGGAACCCCAAATGTGGAAGATAACATCGATGCCGTTTGTTTTGCTCTTTCGGAAGATGCACTATAAATTTGTTTTATGGTCCATTGGTTTTCTTCAAAAAAACTTTTTAATTCTTTAGAAAGAAGAATTCCTTGTTTTTTTCCTTCTTCTGTTAAAGGTTCCTTATCTTCAAAGGAAGCAAAACTTTGCTTTCGGTTTTTTTCGGACTCTAAATGCCGAATAAGAAATAAATACATTATACCCTCCTAATATAATCCTTTTGGAAAGCGGATCCTAATAAACCTAGGTCATTTCCAAAATCTGTAATTTCAATTTTGCAGTCAGAATCTCTATTATACCAATGTTCTTTATTTTCATAAAAAGAAAGTGGAACAAATTCTTTAAAGTAAGAAAAACTTCCTCCAAGAATAATTTTTTGAGGAGATAAAATATTTGCTAGATTTCCAATTAATTTTTGTAAAATTTCGTTTTGTTTTTGAAATTCTTCCAAAGCGATTTCATCTTTTTGTTTTAAAAGAGAAAGAACGTCTTCATTTTGTAAATGAGAACAATTTTTTCGTCTAGCAATGTTTGTTCGCAAAGCTTTCATCGATGCATATTGGGAATAGCACCCTTTCCGTTTACAACTACATAACCTACCATTTTCCTGATATGTTAAATGTCCAAATTCGGCAATGCAATCATTGTTTCTTGAAAAAACGTTTCCATGGAAAAGGATGGCTCCTCCAATTCCAGATCCGATGGTAAGAAAAACACCAAATTTTATTTCGGGGTTTAAAATAAGGTAGCCAACTCCAGCACAATTAGAATCGTTTTCTAGGAAAATAGGAACTTTAATTTCTTTTTGAAGTTCTTTTACAATCGGATAATTTGATATTTGTAAATAATTTGCTTTTACCCAAAGATCGTCTTTTACAATTCCAGGAACACCGATTCCAATCGATTCTATGTTTGAAAATTTTTTTAATTCTTTGATTAACATTTTGACTAAATTTTCTTTTCCTTTTAATGGATCAAAAGGTTTTACAATTTTTTGAATTAAATTTTTCTTTTGATCAAACAACCCAATTCCAATATGGCTTCCGCCAATATCAATTCCAATATACATATTTTTTTCCTTTCTTGTATTTAACATTATATCACAACTCTAGTGAAATTTTTGTTAAAACTTTTTAAGGTTGCTAAAATTATTTATTTTTTTCTTTTTTTGACGAAAATAAAGAAAAAATAAAGCAAGCATTCCTCCACAAGTATCAATAACTACATCGGAAAAATGACTCGTTCTTTGCCGGAATAGTTGATGAAATTCATCGCTACAAGCATAAAGAAAGCAAATCAAAAGACTAAAGAGCATTGCTTTTTTATTTTTTACGCCACTTTGATGAAAAGCATGATATAAAAGAAGCGTTAAAATGAAATATTCGGTAACATGTAAACCTTTGCGAATCGGATAATTTAAAAATTCGGCAATATCTGATATTTTTTGGGTTTGATTCTTTTCTGGCTTTGTAATTCCTAAGTCATTTGTTTTTTCAATTACGGTTGTTAAAGTGTTTTCAATATTTCCTTTACTAAGTTCATGGGATTTTGTACCAGTCATATCCGATAGTAGAAAGATCAGGATCATCCATAAAAATACAAAAATCCATGAAAGAATCATTTTTTTACGCATGTTTTTTCCGAACAATGATGTTTTTAAATAAATTTAAGAAATATTGAAAGTTACTTGTTTTTCGAAAACAAAGGAAAATAAGAATATTAGGAATTGTTACACTAAGGAAAATATTGATAAATAGTTTAAGATAAAGATTGGATACGGTAATCATATTCGATAAAGAGAATGTGAAAAAGGAAATTACGAGAAATAAAAGAAGATATCCAATGGTTTCTTTGGCATAATTCAAGTAAGTACGATGAAATATTTTTTTATATACAAATTTTGGATAACTATACATCCATAAAGCAAAACCGCTGATAATCGTTCCGATAAACACTCCAGCAAGCCCAAAAATTTTAAGGCATACCAAAGAAGCAAAAATATTTAAAACAGACTCTATTAAAGGAACAAATTTATCTTCTCTCCAGATTCCCGCAGAATCTTTAAAAGTTCCGTAACAATTTCTCATCATTTTTTGATAATAATTGAAAACTAAAACAAAAAGCACAAAATTGGATAACAAATATTTTTCTCCAACCCATACGCAGATAAAAGGTTGCATAACAACGAAAAGCGCGGTTCCAGAAAAGGTAGCAATCCAAAAGTTAGCAAACCTTAGTCTTTTAAATACTTGAAAGTTTTTCTCTACATTTTTTTGTACAAGCAAATTTCCAATACTAGCAGTAAGAGAGGTAATTGCTTGTCCAAATAAAACGTTAATGGCATTAATTACGGTAAAATAGTTCGAATATAATCCAACCGTAACAACTCCAAAAAACATAGAAATCAAAATGTTATCGGTTCCATTTACAATAACCGTTCCAATTTTATGAAAAATTAAAGCTTTTACACGACTAAAAATATCTTTTTCTATGGTTTTATCTAATTTTTTTACATTTTTGTCTAATAAATATGGATAATCTTTATTTGCTTTCCGCATGATCCATATATTTTCAACGAAAATACAAATAATTTTTATCATTAGATACAAATAATAATTTTTTGTAAGATAAATCACTAAAATTTGTACAACATTTAAGATGACTAAATAAAAAGAATGAATAATATTAATAACATAACTTCTTTGCATGGCAATTAACAAACTTCTTTTATAAGCCATCATATAAGAAGCAACGGTACTAATTAAAAATAAAAAATAAACGATATAAATATTGACTGGAATACTAATTTCTCCAACAATAAATCTTAAAAATGGAACGATTGCGAGTCCAAAACAGAAAACCAAAATAGAAATAATGTTATATGCTTTTTTATAAAATTGCATCAAAGATTTAATGGTTTCTTGATCGTTCTTGGCAATCGGTTTATATAAATTAAAAACGATCGCACTTCCAATTCCTAATTCAAATAAACTAAGCATGGTTAAAATATTAGAGAAAAGACCATTTAACCCTAAATATTCTGCTCCTAAAATGCGAATAAAAAAGGCTTGAGAAAGAAAGGCGACAAAAAAAGAAATAAAATTCGTAACAAATATAGTTATGGTATTTTTAATCGAATATTCTGTTCTCATTTTTTCACCCTTTTCTTTAATAAGTAAATGTTTAAAAAGAATTTATAAAGAATCATCGATCTTTTTAATAAGAAAAGTTCTAATTTTCTTTTTTTATTTTCAATCAAAGAAAGATCAAACGTTCTTTTTTTATAATCTTTTATGATTTCTTTTTGTTTTTGTTTATATTTTTTGTCCTTCTTAGAAACAATAAGCGACCGGCATATTTCTAGTTCACATAAAACCATTGGAATATTGGCATATTTGGGATATTTTTCCATCGCAAAATCATTAATTTTACCCGCAACATAAAGCATATCTTCAATCGTTTTTAATTTTATGATATTAGAAGCGGAATTTTCATTATTTAAATATAAATAACCGACATAATCAATCAAAGAATATTGTTTTCCTTTTTTCAAACATTCAAATAAAAATAATTTATCTTCATTATTGGATAAATGACAATCAAATTGGATGTCTTTTATAAATTCTTTTTTGAAAATTTTAGCCCAAACCCCTATTGGTAGTTTATTTAAGAAAAACGATTGCATGGCACTTTTGGAAGAATATTCCTTCGGCTCATAAGAATCGAATTGATATAAAGTTTCTCCTTTTTCATTGACACGAACCATTTTACAACCAACCATATCATAATCTTTGCTTGTAATCTTTTTTATCATAACTTCGACAAAATCTGGTTTTAAAGAATCATCGGCATCAACAAAAACGATATACTCTCCTTTTGAACGTTTTATTCCATAATTTCTTGCCGAACTAACTCCGGAATTTTTTTGATAATAATATCGGATTCGTTTATCTTTTTTGCTATATTCTTTACATTTTTTTTCACTTCCATCGGTTGATCCATCATTCACAAGAATAATTTCGATTTCTTGATACGTTTGCTGGATTAAAGATAAAAGGTTTTTTTCAATATATTTTTCACAATTATAAATCGGTACAATGATACTAACTAGTGGCTTCATAAAATTCCTCCAAAGGTATAAGGAACGATATGATAAGAGTCAACCGCTAGTAAATAAACGTATAAAAGGATCGAAAAGATAACTACGATCGTTCCTACGTAAAACCGATTTTTTCCAGTTCGAATGTGTGCGATGACTTCTGGAACTAATAAAATAATAAACATGAAATAGTAGTTTGCTACTCTTAAAATGTTACTAGCAATCGGAGATAATAACATAATGGTTGTTCCTACAATGACCAAATTAAAAAGGACCGAATTATTTTCTTTCACCACTTTTTTATAGAATAGGAAGCAAAAACATAAAACAAAAAGACACATAATCATCCAAGTATAAGAATCAGAAACGGATAAACTATATTCATCATAGAAAAAGCGATTAACAAAATTAAAAATTTGCACTTTAAATAGATAAATAAAAACATCGACCAAAACAAGGAAATAAATTTTGGCTTTGGTAATTTTTATATTTTTTAAAAAATAAGCTGGAAAAAAAATCAATGCGGATTTATGGAACAAAGTAGCACATAAAATGGTAAGGATA
>CALVWH010000079.1 GCA_944364705.1 uncultured Bacilli bacterium
TACTTGCTTTTTAAAATCTTCTGTATAATTTCTTCTTTCTCTTCTTTCTTTCATAGGCTTTTTTTCCTTTCAAATTTTATTATACATTGTCCTTATCTTTTCTGTCTAATTTATTATAACCGATCCAATTTCAAATACGATTTTCTCTCTATTCCTTTTGTCCAATCAAAAACGTTATACACTTTTTTACTTATTTTCGTTTACCTTATTTGTTCAATATTTATTATTCCTTACGTTTTTTCACAAACAAACTTAAAACCATCAAAAAAAAGAAATACATGATACTATTTCTTTTTTCGATAAATATGCATCGTTATATGTTCTTTTCCTTGTGATAACCGTTTTACTTTTTTATTTTTAAAAGCGAAAAAGATAAAGACAAAAACAACCATGAAAAATCCTGTAATCGTTAAAAAGAGCCAGCTAGCATATACCATAGATTCTTTTGGATCTTTAGGATTATAATAAACCGTAATTTCTTTATCAAAATGATCACGACCACTTAAAGTCCTTGGAGATACCGTATAAGAAACCCCATTTACACGATATTCATAAACTGCCTCACAAAGTTCTTTCTTATCTTCATAAGTACAATTGGTATATTCTTTTAATACCCCTTCTGTCTTTTCATAACCTTTCGTTTGCCTATGTTCAGAAAAGCTAAAAATTAAGCCAGTAAAGAAAAAAACAATACCAATCAATAAAACAGGTCCTAGAAAAAAGAAAATCAACACATTTCCAAGACAACTTACTTTTTTCGTAGAAATGTTGATTTCTTTTCTCTCGAAAGAAGATAATTTTTCCTTGGCCAAAGCATAAGTGTCCAATTCTTTTTCATCAATCAATTGTTCTCCACAAAATTCACAGCAAATATTCGTACTTTTATTTTCGTTTCCACATCTTGGACAAACCATTTTATCACCCTTATTTTTCTTTCCAAATTACCAAGAGCCTCCGCCTCCACCACCGGAACCTCCTCCAGAAAATCCTCCACCAGAAGATCCTCCGCTAGAACTAGAAGGACTAGAAGACATCGTACGGAAAGCTGACGACATTGTATGATTCATAAATACACCAAACGTTGCGACTGTAAAGCCATTTGGACTATCATACCAAGTAGGAGCTTGTAAAGAAATCGCTTCAAATTTTTTCATCCATTTATCAGATACTCCTAATACATAAGTATAAGGTAAAATATCATAAAAATACGTAGGATTTTGCATAACTAAAGTTTCTAATTTATCTTTTTCAACCGCTTCAAGAAAGTTTTTAAACCCCTTTAACTTCCCTAACATTTCATTTCCATAAGGTGTTCTTTTTGGTAAAAATTTTAAACATATCATTAAACCAATAATACACAAAATACCAATAATATAAATAATGAAATAAAGATTATCCTCTAACAAAGCAGGAAGGACAAGCATAGCCCATGGCATTCCTCCAAACAAAGCTCCAAATACAAGTCCAAACATTTTTGTGCCGATCGAAGATTTTGTAGGAACTCCATTTACATAAATCGTTTGTTTTGGACCTAAGAGCATAGAGAACATTAAGGTAAAACCAATTCCAGGAAATAATAAAGCAAAAATTAAAATCATAGAGTCTCCATAATTTAAAACTGGAGGAATGGTAATCAAACAAAAGATAGAAATAATCATCAATATGATAAAAATCTTTTTACTTGATGCTTTCTTTTCAAAAATTTTATTCTTATTTTCTTTACAGTTCATATTTGATAATATTTTTCTTGTTGTAATATAAAAATTATTATATAAATCAGAAGCAGTAACTTCATTTTTACCTTCTTGATCAGTCTTTTCAGAACTTTCAAAAAAGGAAGATAAAGAAGGTCTCTTTTGAAATAAACCATTTAAAAATAATTTTTCATTTAAGTTATTTCCGTCATATTCTTTTAATTTCGTTATTTTAAAACTTTTTGATTTTGAAAATAAGTTCTTTTCTTCACATTCTGATATTTTTATATATCCTTGATTTGCTAGATAAATAAGTAAAGAAGTAACATCTTCGGTGTCTGCTTTTCCTTTATATAAAAATCCAACTTCTAAACTATTAAAACCTTTCGGTGGATAAAATTCAACCGTTTCAACAACTTGATCATCTTTTCCAAATTTTCTCCAAATCAAGATACCAATTAATAAAAACACAATCGGTAAAATAAAAGAAACAATCATCATAAAATCCAAATTATTACTTGCACCAACAAAGTACCCTTCTGGTAACTCTAATCTTACCGTTAAAGATTCTTCCGGATTCAAAGTACCTTCAAAACTACCAGTAATTGTATTCCCATTTACTTCATAAGATACCTCTGAAGAATCCGTAGAGCCCATTTTTCTACTAGAAAATCCTAAATTGGATTCATCAAATTCTTTTGGCATCGTAATTGTAAACGTTATATTGCTTATACTAGTATCCCATTCATTGCCGATTAAATTAAAATATAATTCATCAGCATCTTTTAGGGGATCTTTTCCTAAATTATATAAATAATGAATCGTATAATTTTTTTGACCCGTAACGGTTTCCGATTCATTCCCAATTTTAATAACTTTGTATCCATTTTCATTGGATACAGAATAAGAATCATTCACCTGAATGTCAGAAATTTTTACACGATTTCTAGAAGTACTACCATCAAGTCTAGTAATTTTATTTTTCATCGGAATTTTTCGAAAAATTCCGTGTTTGTCCATAAAAAAATAGGCCCCGATATCTTCGGTTATTTCTAACACATTATTTTCATGAACAATCATATCAATATGATATCGATTTAAAACATAATCATAATTACTTAGTGCATCCAAATCATGCATGGATGAATTATCAGTAGTATATTCTATTGCTTGTACCTTTGTAAAGCTAAATAGAAAGAAGAAAACCACAAACAATAGAAAAAAAGAATATTTTTTTTGTACCTTTAACATTTTAATTTCTCCTTTTTATAAAATTTTTTAATCTTTTCGATTGCCAGGATATACACCATTCATCGTACGATAAATTACCGGCAACACAGAATTTATATACAATCCAAAAGAAACAACTTTAAATTCCTTTTCTCCCTCATACCAAGTAGGAGGCATTACGGATATTGATTCGAATTTCTCAATCCATCGATAGGAAAGACCAAATACACAAGCATATGGCAACATATCATAAAAATAATTCGGATTTTCTAAAAGTAAAGATTCCAATTTATTTTTTTCTGCAGTTTCCAAAAAGTTTTGAAAACCTTTTAAGCGATTTAACATTTCTTTTCCATACAAAGTTCTTTTTGGTAAATATCTTAAACATGCGACAAGTCCAAAAACACATAACAGGCCAATAAAATAAGCAATTAAATAAAACCGATCATATGCCATTGCTGGTAAAGCAAACATAAACCATGGAAGTCCTCCCAAGAGTGCTCCAATAAGAATTCCATGCATCATAGAAATAAATGAAGAATTTGCAGTTAACCCATTGGAATAAATTGTTTGGGATGGTGCACACATCATATAAAACATAATCGAAAAGCTAATTCCAGGAAGTAATAAAGAAACGATTAAATAGTCAAGTTTTCCATAATTTAAAAAGGGAGGAATCGTAATCAAACAAAAAGTTGCGACAATCATTAATAAAAGGAAAATTCTTTTATTTAATGAAGTCTTTTCAAAAATTTTTTCTTTATTTTCTCTATTGTTTATCTTTCTTAAAATTTTCTTTGTTGTCTTATAAAAGGTTTTATATAAAGTTTTAGCAGTAACACTTGTTTTTTCTTCTACATTAGATTGCATAGAATTTTTCACAAGAACAGAAGGATCACTTTTAAATAAAGCATCAAAAAATAATTGTTCATTCTCATTATTTCCATCATAATCTTTTAATTTTGTCAGTTTAAAACTTGTAAATTCAGAATAAACATTGTATCCACGTTCTGTAATTTCTGTTATTTTTATATATCCTTTGGTCGCTAAATAAAAGATTAAGGAAGCAACATCTTTATCATTTACTTTTCCTTTATATAAAAAAGCAGCCTCTAAACTATTAATACCACTAGGTGGATAAAATTCATTCACTTCAACGGTTAGATTATCTTTTCCAAAAGTTTTCCAAATCAAATAACCAATCAATAGAAAAACTAAAGGTAAAATAATGGATAATTCCTTTCGATAAAAAGTATCTTTTTTATCTTCAACAAAACTCTCCTCATTTGCAATGTTCATAGATGTATAACTACTTTCCTTTGATATCAAATATGAATTATTTCCTTGAACATCACAACTTTTTTGATCCTGACAATTTATCATAGATGAATTATCGGTAGCTGTTGCTTGTACTTTTGTAAAGCTAAATAGAAAGAAGAAAACCACAAACAATAGAAAAAAAGAATATTTTTTTTGTACCTTTAACATTTAAAATCCTCCACTTTTACAAATTTCTTAATTTTCACATAAAGAATCGATTCTAGAGATTATTCGATAATTTCTTTGCTGAGCATTATCAATAAAATCCATAAGATTTATAAAAATAACCGTATCAAAAGCGATCATAAAAAGAGAGGTCGCTTGAAATAAAAATAGAAAAAACAAAGTGAAAATATAGAAAAATCCAATGATTCTAATCTGATCGTTATATAAAATATACATTTGATTTTCGTTATCGACGACAATCATTTGCTTTACCACATTTTTTTGACTTAAAAATTCATCTTTCTTTTGATAAAACGAAAAAAAACATAAAATTGTAAGAATGATCCATTTAGAATAATGAAGGATTAAAAGGAAACACAAAAAAATGCACAATATAGTAAGATATTGCAGATATCGTTCTGTTTTTGATTTTTTTACCCAATAAATTTCTTTGATCAAAGAAAACACTCCTATCTTTAAACTCATTTTAACATATTTGAATACAAAAATCGAGCAATCCTTTTATTGTTTACATTTTCCTTACTTTTTTTAACAAAAAAACTATGGACTTGAATCGTTATTTCCTTGATCTTTTCGATTCTAATTTTTGCTCCATAGTTATCTTCTTAAGTTCTTTTGATTAAAATATAAAAGCTCTTACTATTTTTTAAAAACAACTTTAAATGTTGTAACTCCATCCAAAGAACTAGCACTAATTTTTCCATGATGATTTTCCACAATGTTTTTTGCAATCGCAAGTCCTAATCCATAATGATTTTCGCTGCGATTTCTTGCTTTATCTACTCGGTAAAATCTTTCAAATATT
>CALVWH010000080.1 GCA_944364705.1 uncultured Bacilli bacterium
AACAGATTTCAAAAAATGTCAATTTGACTAAATTTCTTTTTAGATGCAAACAAACATAAAAACAAATATTTTTTTGTCCTATTTTGTCTTTTTTTAACATACATTGTGTTAGGTGATGACATGAAAAAGTTTTTAATTCTTCTTCTCCTTTTTTTTCCACTTACCACCAAAGCATTTGAAACAAGTGCAAAAGCTGGCATATTAATGGATATGGATAGTCACCGAATTTTATATTCCAAAAATATTCATTACACACAAAGCGTTGCTTCCATATCTAAAATTATGACCGGTATTTTAGCAATCGAAAGTGGAAAAATGGACGAAACCGTAACAATTGGAAAAGAAATTTACCAAGCACATGGATCAGGAATTTATATAAAAGAAGGAGAAAAATTAACCTTAAGAGATTTAGTCTATGGACTTATGCTACGTAGTGGAAACGATGCTGCACTGGCGATCGCAACGTTTGTATCCGGTTCCAAAGAAAAATTTGTACAATTAATGAACGAAAAAGCAAAAGAAATCGGTATGCTGGAAACAACTTTTCACAATCCTCATGGCCTAGATGATGAAGAAGAAGGGAATATTTCTTCGGCTTATGATATGGCAATTTTAACATCCTACGCTTCTCAAAATAAAGAATATTTAAAAATTGTAGGAACTAAAAAATATACATTAAAAACAAATAAGAATACTTATGTATGGCATAATAAAAACAAATTGCTTACCATGTATCCTTATGCAACCGGAGGAAAAACAGGATATACAAAAAAAGCAAAAAGGACACTTGTTACAACAGCTTCTTATAAGGATTTAAACTTAGTAGCCGTAACTATAAATGATGGAAACGACTTTAACGATCATAAACAATTATTTGAAGAAGCTTATGAAAATTACCAATCGTATTCTATTTTAGAAAAAGGAAATTTCCCTGTTTATAGCGATACTTATTATACTGATTATAGGTTCAAAATAAAAAATGAATTTTCTGCAGCATTTACAAAAGAAGAAAGAAAAAACTTATATTTAAAAATTGATTTATTAAAGAAAAGAAAGATAAAAGAAGGAGAGAAAATTGGAACAGTTTCTGTTATGTTAGACGATAAAATATTTCATAAAGAAGATATTTATATTTACGAAAAAGAGAAAGAAAAAAAATCATTCTTTTCAAAAATAAAGGATTTCTTTTATGATTAATAAATTATGGATCTTTTTTCTTTTATCCGGAATTTTATATGCTTTTTTTACTGGTAATATGGAAGTCATAAATAAAGAAATCACAGCCTCTTTAAATACCGTTTTTACCATGTGCACACAAATTTTTGTCGTCATGGCCTTATGGCTTGGAATTATGAGAATTGCAAAAGATGCGGGACTTTTAGATATGTTATCAAGAAAATTATCCAAAGTTTTAAAAGTTATTTTTCCAGAAATTCCAGAAAACCACGAATCTTTTAGTTTCATTGCTTCTAATATTATTGCCAATTTTTTTGGTTTAGGATCTGCTGCAACACCATTTGGATTAAAAGCAATGAAATCTTTACAAACGTTAAATCAAAAAAAAGATACGGCCTCTCGTAGTATGATTACTTTTTTAGTGATTAACACCAGTGGTCTGACGATTGTTCCAACCACCGTAATTTCTCTTCGAATGCTCCACAAAAGTGCGAATCCAACGGATATTTTAATTCCAACAATTTTAGCAACTGTTTGTGCAACCATTGCTGGTCTGATCATGGACCGAATCCTAGCAAGGAGGTCTCGTTAATGTCATCTTTTTTCATTCCTATGCTTATCTTTCTTGTGATTCTTTATGCATCTTTAAAAAAAATAAATGTTTACGATAGTTTTACAGAAGGAAGTACGGAAAGTTTTGGAATGATTTTAAAATTATTTCCTAGTATGTTAGCTATGATTGTCGCAGTAAATGTCTTCTTAAAAAGTGGAATTTTAGAAGCTTTTATTTCTCTTATTGAACCCATTTTAAAACTATTATATCTTCCTAGTGAAGTACTACCTATGGCAATTATTCGTCCTATTTCCGGAAGTTCTTCTTTAGCAATCTTAAATAATATTTTAACAAATCATGGACCAGATTCTTTTTTAGGAAGACTGGCTAGTGTTATGCAAGGATCTACCGATACGACCTTTTATGTCTTAACTTTATATTTTGGAAGTGTTGGAATCAAAAAAATTCGTTATTCCTTATGGGCAGGATTATTTGCTGATCTTATTGGTATTTTAAGTAGTATTCTTTTTGTTCATTTATTTTTTTAATTCAAAAAAAATAGAGATCTTAAAACTCTATTTTTAAATGATTATGATTCTTTTCATCTTTTTACGATTATAGGGATTTTCCTTGACTATTTTCTTTTACCATTTCTTCTACTCTTTCAAGAGTTTCTTCTTCTACTGCCCAGCATCCTGGTGTAATAGTATCTTCACTTAGTGCATTTTCCAAATGAAGTTCATTCATCACAGCAGGCTCCACTTGATGTTCGGTTCGAGCAACCCAACCACTTTGAATATAGTTCATTGGGTTAACTCCGATAGCATACGCTGCTTGTGCTCTTTCATTCTCATCAATAGGAATATACGTTTTTCCATTCCATTCGTAAAAATCAGCTCCAAAATAATCGCTAGCACTCGTTCCACTTTTTACCGTTTCATAGCCATAAACGGTTGAATAACTATCTTGGATAACTTTTTTATCATGAACTACTTGTACTAATAAGACCCCTGTAAAACCAACGAAAACAATCTTTGCTGCTTTTTTTAATAATTTATTTGAATGAATACGAACATTCTTTACTGGATACTTTTCTTCCGTTCTACGTTCAATTTCTCGATTATGATTTCTTCTTGGATTTGATCTTGGTCTATTTCCATAATCAAGATTTAAATTTTCTAATTGATTATATGCATCTTCTTCGCCAATCACTTTTTTTATCACTCCATTTTCTATCGTAATTCTTCTCATTTTAAATCTCACCTACTCTGTTTAAAAATTCTTCTTCTTCCCAAATTGGAATTTGTAAATCTAATGCTTTTTGATATTTACTTCCAGCATCATGTCCAACAATGACAACATCTGTTTTTTTACTAACACTAGAACTAGTTTTTCCACCTTTGCTTTCGATGATTTCTTTGGCACGTTCTCTAGTAATATGATCTAAAGTTCCTGTTAAAACAAAGGTTTTATTTTCAAAATTTTCATCGGTTGTAACAACTCCTAAATACTTCATGTTAACCCCAAGTTGTCTTAACTTTTCAATCATTTCTTTATGGAATTCATCAAAATACATAGTCACACTCTCTGCAATGATCACACCGATGTCTTTAATCGAAACCAAAGTATCAAAGTCTGTATTCATTAAAGAATCAATATCTTTAAAATAACTAGCTAAAATTTTAGCTGTTTTCGATCCGACATGACGAATACCAATTCCAAATAAAAGACGCTCTAAAGAATTTTTTTTGCTTTCTTCGATGGAATCTAATAAATTTTGAATACTTTTTTCTCCAAATCCTTCAAGTTCCATAAGTTCTTCTTTAAACTCTTTTAAATGATAAAAGTCTGGGAAATCTTTTAAATATCCCATATTATAAAAATCTTCAATAATTCGATCTCCAAAGCCATCGATATTCATCGCATTTCGGCTCGTATAATGAATCAAAGCTTCTATTTTTTTTGCTGGACAGTGTGGATTTACACAATAATATGCAGCATCTTTTTGTACTAAAGGATGATTGCAAATGGGACAATTTTGAATCATTTCAAAAGGAATTTCTTTTCCCGTTCTTCGCTCTTCTTTGACCGAAATAACTTCTGGAATTACATCTCCTGCTTTTCGAATTGCAACGATATCTCCCACACGAAAATCTTTGGATCTGACATAATCTTCATTATGTAACGTTGCCTTTGAAATTAAACTTCCGGCTAATCGTACAGGTTCTAAAATCGCATTAGGAGTAACTTGTCCTGTTCGACCAACCGTAAATTTAATTTCTTTTAATTTTGTTAAAACTTCTTCTGCAGGAAATTTATATGCCGTTGCCCATCGAGGGGTACGAACCGTATATCCTAATTTTTGTTGATCCGAAAGATTATTTACTTTAATTACAATCCCATCAATTTCATAAGGAAGTTCTTGCCGATGACGTGTATAGTAATTAATATATTCTAAAAGCTCATCAATGCTATGAACTAATTTGTTATTTTCTTCATTGGTTCGAAGTCCTAACCGTTTCATATAGTTTAAAGCTTCCATATGAGTTTTTATGTGATAATTTTCTGGATCTGGTAAATGATATATAAAACAATCGAGTTTTCGACTTGCAGCAATCTTAGAATCTAACTGTCTTACCGATCCTGCAGCAGCATTTCTTGGGTTTGCTAAAAGTTCTTGATGATTTCTTTCTCTCTCTTCGTTTAAGGCATAAAACGAATCTTTACTCATATAAATTTCACCACGAACTTCGATGGTTACTTTTTCTTTTAACGTCAAAGGAATTGTTTTAATTGTTTTCACATTATGGGTAATGTCTTCCCCAGTTGTTCCATCTCCTCTTGTTGCCCCACGAACCAAAACACCATTTTCATAAAGCAAAGAAACAGAAAGTCCATCAATTTTTAATTCACAAACGTATTCTGGATTAGGAATTACTTTGCGAACTCTTTCATCGAATGCTAAAATTTCACTTTCATTAAATACATTCCCTAAAGAAAGCATCGGAATTCGGTGTGTAACTTTCGTAAAAGAATCAATGACCGTATTTCCGACTCGGTGTGTTGGAGAATCTTCTCGAATCCACTCTGGATGTTTTTCTTCGATTTTTTGAAGTTCTCCCATATATCGATCATATTCTTGATCGGTTAATGTTGGTTTATCCAATGTATAGTATTCATAATTTGCTTTATTGATAATCTCAATAATTTCATTCATTCTCTCAAGCATAAAAGTCGAGTAGGCACGTCTCGACTCCACCTTCCTTTCTTCTCAGTGAAAGGCTTGCCTCAGTGCCCCTCACAGAACCGTACGTGCAGTACTACCGCATACGGCTCTTCATATAAATTATTCATTATATCTAATATAATCATTTTTCACTTCTTCTTTATGTCTTGCATAAGAGGTTGTTTCATATATTAGGCAATTTATATGCTAACCCCTTCGCTCCATGGTCGTTACTCACTTCTTTACTACTATGGACTAGTCCGACTACTTATATATCTTTTGAATATCTTGGGTTATCCAAGTCCTTGTATATTCATTACCATTACTATTGGTGTTTTAAACCTTTTAGACTTAGGAATATATAAGTTCTCCCAGGTACATTTATTATAACTATGTGAAACTCGCCATGTCCTATGACCCCGGTGGATTTCTCATAATATCTTGCCTATATCGATATTACCGATTTTGCCTGCTACTAGGTGGACAGTATCAGCATCCACTTATATATACTTTAACGAGGCTCAACAACTTCACGCTTACGCGTTACGGCTCAAATCCTTGCTCACCCTTTGCTTAAACCTAATCTCACGACTTTGGCTCCAGGGAGTCTCGCTACTGGCTCTTGGCTAAAGATTACCAGGTTGGCTTCCCACCAACTATATAATACACGCCGAACTGGCGCACCCACCTTAGTTATTATATGCGTACCTGAGAGGACTTATATATTCCTAAGTCTAAAAGGTTTAAAACACCAATAGTAATGGTAATGAATATACAAGGACTTGGATAACCCAAGATATTCAAAAGATATATAAGTAGTCGGACTAGTTCATAGTAGTGATGAAATGAGTAACGACCATGGAACGAAGGGACTAGCAAATAATCGTTTCTTTAGAGAAACACTTACAACCCAAGAGGAGGAATAATAAGTGGAAAACGAACGAAAAGATATAAAATATTATGCACAAAGGAATATTAAAGTAGAAAACTTAATTCATTTTGTCAATAAAGAAACACTAAAAGAACAACATAAGAAACAACAAAGAAATAAGGCAAGTGGTATAGATAAAATTACCAAAAATGAATACGGAATCAATTTAGAAGAAAATATAGAAAATCTAATTGAACGTATGAAGAAATTTAGTTATAAACCATTGCCAGTAAGAAGAACATATATACCTAAAGTAAATGGAAAACTAAGACCACTTGGAATACCAGCATATGAAGATAAATTGGTACAAGGAGTCATGGCGGATATATTAAATGAAATCTATGAATGTAAGTTCTTAGAATGTTCATATGGTTTTAGACCAAATAGAAACTGTCACCAAGCAATAAGGGAAATAAATCAAAGAATAATGATTAACAAAGTTAACTACATACTAGATTGTGATATAAAAGGATTCTTTGATAATGTTGACCATAAATGGCTAATGAAATTTCTAGAGCATGACATAAAAGACAAAGCATTTTTAAGGTATGTTAATAGATTTTTAATCAGTGGCTATATGGAAAATATGAAATATTATGAAACTTTAAAAGGTACACCACAAGGAGGACTAATATCACCAATACTTGCCAATGTATATCTTCATTATGTACTAGACCTATTCTTTGTTAAATACGTAAAACCTAAACTAAAAGGAGAAGCATATTTAGTAAGATATGCAGACGATTTTATAATAATGTTTCAAAATGAAAATGAAGCAAAACAAGTATATCAATTATTGATTGAAAGATTGGCAAAATTCGGATTAGAAATGGAACAAGAGAAAACAAGAATAGTTCCATTTGGAAGGTTTAAAGGAACAAAAGAAACATTTGATTTTCTTGGTTTTATGCATTACAACGGAACAACAAGAAATGGTAAGTATACAGTTGGTCATAAAATGAGTAAGAAGAAAAGAAAACTAAAACAACAAGCAATTACAAAATGGATTAAAGAACATAGAGCAGTAAAATTTATAAAGACAATAAAACTATTAAACAAGAAGTTAATAGGATTATATGCTTACTATGGAATAAATGGTATGCTTAGTGAACTATACAAGATATACTATCATGTCAGATATGCATTAAGAAGTAGTATATTCAGAAGAAGTCAAAGAAGGCTTAGTGTCAAAGTATTCAATAAAATACTTGGAAGAGTTCCAATAGCAGAGCCTAAGATATACAAAGATGTTTGGTGTTGGAATATATAAGATTATTTGAAGAGCCTATTGCCTTAATAGGGCACGATGGGTTCTGTGAGGGGCAATGAGACAAACCTCTCACTAAGAAAGAGAGGTGTAGTCGAGATTTGTCTACTCGACATTTTATGGGGTTTAATATTGGAAATGTAAAAATTAACAACAGAGTCGTTTTAGCGCCCATGGCAGGTTATTCTAACAGTGCTTATAGAAGAATAATAAAGAGTATGGGTTGTGGTCTTATATACGCTGAAATGGTAAGTGATAAAGGAATATTTTATAATGATAAAAAAACTAATCAATTATTATATATGACAGATGAAGAACGACCAATTTCTCAACAAATATTTGGAAGTGATAAGGAAAGTTTTGTATATGCTGCAAAATATATTGAAAATATGATGCATCCAGA
>CALVWH010000081.1 GCA_944364705.1 uncultured Bacilli bacterium
CTCCAGAATCTACCCCAGTAGAAAATGCGAATCCATTTGGAGTAAGTGCAAATGTGCAAGCTCCAGAATCTACCCCAGTAGAAAATGCGAATCCATTTGGAGTAAGTGCAAATGTGCAAGCTCCAGAATCTACTCCGGTAGAAAATACGAATCCATTTGGAGTAAGTGCAAATGTGCAAACTCCAGACCCTAATTCTGTTGGAAATAATGGAAATACAAATAATGGAAATATCTAAAATTTAGATGAGAAAAAGATCTTTTATGGTCTTTTTTTTGTAAAGAATTTGTCAATGAAAAAGAAAAAACATCTGAAAAAATAAGAAGAAAGAAAAAATTGTCGAATGAAATACAAAAATATTAAAAAAAATATATAAAAAAATTGTTTTTTTATGATATGATTAAAATAGAAAGGAGAGAGAAAATTTGAAAAAATTTGGTGTGTTAGTTTTTAGCTTTTTAGTTTTTACGAGTGGATGTGTTGTTGCACAAGCACAAGGGACAAGTATTGCTGATCGTTTTGAAGAATCTTTTGTAAAAGCAATCGAAGAAAAATATCAGATTACTGCAGAAGATTTTACCGATGAATGGGCAAGACAACAAACAGAACTAGATCTTTCAAACATGTCTATTGGTGGAATTGATAAAGGTGGAATCGATGCAGCAGTTTTGACTGATTATTTTGTAAACCTTGAAACTTTAAATTTAAATAATAACGGTCTTGGGGGATTACCAAATCTACCAGGAAATTTAAAAGTGTTAAAGGTAGAAAATAATAAGATTACTGCTTTACCAAGATTAACTTCTGTTATGACGGAACTTGACTGCTCTGGCAATCAAATTGAAGAATTAACCGATTTACCAACTACGTTAGTTTCTCTTGATGTTAGTGGAAATCCATTAAAAGCTTTAATTTCTTTACCAGAAGGACTAAAAACTTTAAATGTAAGTGATTGTGGTTTATCAGCATTAATTACTTTACCAAGTGGATTAGAAGTTTTAAATGCAAGTAACAACCAATTAGCTGGATTACCAGATATGCCAGTTGCTTTAAAAACTTTAAATGTTAGCAATAACATGTTACCAGGACTTCCAGCTTTACCAGAAAATCTAGAAAACTTAAATTTAAGTAACAATCAGCTTGAAGGGTTAGCACCATTTCCAAAAAATTTGAAAACATTAGATGTTAGTGGAAACGGTTTAAAAGCTTTACCAGATTTTCCAGCCGAACTAGTTACTTTAAATGCCAGTAACAATGCCTTAACATCATTGCCAGATTTAGCACCAACCATTACGGAACTAAATCTTGCGAATAATCAATTAACAGAACTTCCAATTTTACCAGGGAATTTAGTAAGTTTAAATATCAAAGGAAATAAAATTGATAAAATCCTTGCTAGTCAATTACCAGGAACGTTAGTTGATTTCGAAAGTGATGTAGAAGTTACAGATGATCTTACAAACGATTCTGGAACAACCGAAGAAATTGAAAACCCAGCTACAGGAGACGGAATTTTATTCTTTGTATCTTTAGCACTCATTAGTTGTTTTGGAGCAGCGTTTGCATATAAAAAACTTCATAATTAAAAAGGAAAGCGATGAAAGCTTTCTTTTTTTTACAAAAAACTTTACCCAAACAAATGTACATGATATAGTAAATATATGGAAAATACATAGGAAAGTTTTGGTGATGAACAATGATATTAAACATAAGTGGTCGAACCGATATTGTAGCCTTCTATACTCCTTGGCTTTTAAATCGCTTAAAAGAAGGCTTTGTCGATGTTCGAAATCCCTTTTTCACAAAAAAAATAAGCCGAATTTACTTTAAAGATGTCGATGGAATTATTTTCTGTACAAAAAATCCAATCCCTATCTTATCAAGTCTTGATCAAATCAAAATTCCATTCGTATTTCAAATCACACTAACGCCTTATAAAAAAGATATCGAACCAAACGTTCCACCAAAAGGACAAATAATAAAAGCTATCAAACAACTCTCTTCCAAAATCGGAAAAGATAAAGTGTATGTTCGTTATGATCCAGTATTTCTTAGTCCAAAATATTCTTTAGAGTATCATAAAAAAGCATTCGCTAACCTTTGTAAAATGTTAGATGGATCCGTAGAACATATTATTATCTCCTTTTTAGATGATTATAAAAACGTTAGAAAAAATCAAAAAGTGATCAACAATCAACCATTTACTCAAGAAGATTATAAAGAATTTGGTACTTTTTTTGCTCAAACAGCGAAAAACCATCATATGACGGTTCAAACTTGCGCCGAAGAAAAAAACTTAAAAGAATATGGATTTTTCGTTTCCGATTGTGTGACTCCAACTTTAGCCTATAAATTAACCGGAAAAACAAATTGGACTCGATGGAAAGCAAGAAAAAACGATTTTTGTCATTGCGTTTCAATGGGTGATATTGGATCTTATAATAGTTGTTTACATTTCTGTAAATACTGCTACGCAAATTATCAAGAAGAAGAAATTTTAAAGAACCATCAAACCCATGATCCAAACTCTAGTTTACTGATTGGAAAAATAACCGAAGAAGACGAAATAAAAGTTAGAAAGTAAGATTTTGTAAAGATAATTCAAAAAGTTGTCAAGTTCCAATAAGAATCTTTTTTTAAAACATTTTCGTGCTATAATAGAACATAGGTGATTCTATGATAAGGTTAGAAAACGTATCAAAAAATTATAAAGATAAAAAAATTTTACAAAATATAAATCTAGAGATTCAAGATAATGCGATTACCACCTTGATTGGAGAAAGCGGTTGTGGAAAAACAACAACCCTCAAAATGATCAATCGCTTAATTGAACCAAGCTCTGGAACCATTACCATTGATGGACAAGATATCCGAAAAAAAAATCCAATTGCTTTAAGAAGAAGCATGGGATATGTTATTCAGCAAACTGGACTATTTCCACATATGACAATCCGTCAAAATATCGAATTAATTTCTAAAATTGAAAAAAAAGATCCGAAAAAAATAAAAGAGCGGACCTTAGAAATGATGGAAATGGTCGGATTAAATGCAGAGGAATATTTGGATCGTTATCCATCCGAACTATCTGGAGGACAACAACAAAGAGTTGGAATCGCAAGAGCTTTTGCTTCCGATCCCAAAATTGTATTAATGGACGAACCATTTAGTGCATTAGATCCCTTAACAAGATCCTCTTTGCAAGACGAATTGATTCATTTACAAGAAAATTATCATAAAACCATTGTGTTTGTTACTCATGATATGGATGAAGCAATCAAGATATCCGATAAAATTGCGATTATGGATGGTGGAAAACTTGTTCAATACGATACCCCGGAAAATATTTTAAAACATCCTGCGAATGATTTCGTTCGAACCTTTGTAGGAAATAAAAGAATTTGGACATCTCCAAATCTAATCCGTGTCGAAGATATCATGATGGATCATCCGGTTACTTGTAAGCCAAATTTTTCGATTTTTTATTGTTTAAATAAAATGAAAATGTCCCATGTTGATACCTTAATGGTCGTGGACGAAAAGAAAAAACTTCAAGGTATTTTATATGCTTCAAGTTTAACCAATGTAAATTATGAAAATAAAAAAGCTAGAGATTTTATTGAAAATGACTTTTTATCCGTTCATCCAGAAGATTCT
The DNA here is from genome assembly GCA_944364705.1 of uncultured Bacilli bacterium. Classification (GTDB taxonomy): domain Bacteria; phylum Bacillota_I; class Bacilli_A; order RF39; family UBA660; genus RUG12867. Next base: position 3,653 of record CALVWH010000081.1, read on the forward strand.
ATTATCGATTTATTAAAAATTATTGATGAAAATAAAATTTCTACGATGCCAGTGGTTGATCACAAAGGAATCTTAAAAGGATTAATAACGCGAAGTAGCCTTCTAACTTCTTTAAGTCAACAATTTTTAGAGAAGGAGGAACAATAATGGAACTAATCAATTACTTTATCGATAATTCTTCGCAAATTTTATCCTTACTATTAGAACATATTGAATTAACGGTCATGGCTGTCGGACTTGCGATTTTGATCGGAGTTCCTATTGGTATTTTCATCAGTTATGTAAAAAAATTAGGGAAACCAATTTTAGGACTAGCTAATGTTATGCAAGCCATTCCTTCGATGGCCCTTTTAGGATTTGCGATTCCTTTTTTAGGAATTGGCACCTTACCAGCAATTGTAATGGTTGTTTTATATTCCTTGTTACCCATTATCAAAAATACATATACAGGAATCAATAGCATTCAAGAACAAATGATTGAATCAGCTACCGGGATTGGACTTACGAGAGCACAAATTTTAATGAAAATACAAATTCCTTTAGCTTTACCTGTTATTATGGCAGGAGTCCGTATTTCTGCCGTTAGTGCAGTTGGTCTTATGACATTAGCTGCATTTGTTGGAGCTGGGGGACTTGGATATTTAGTTTATGCTGGAATTCGTTCCATTAACAATTTACAAATTTTAGCTGGTGCGATTCCTGCCTGTCTTCTAGCCCTTTTTATGGATTATACCCTAGGAATTGTCGAACGTTTAGTAACTCCAAAAAATAAGAAACCATCTGGTCATGTTCCTTTTTTCAAAAGAGACAGTGTACAAAAAATTATTTTATTTTTTATTCTTCTTTTATTTGCCTCTTTATTTGCCTTAAATTTTATTCAAAATAAAAAAATAGGAAAACAAATGACCATTGGAAGTATGGATTTTACAGAACAAGAAATATTATCTTATATGATGAAAACGCTGATTGAAGACCGTACCGATATCACTGTGAATCAAAAATTATCTTTAGGTTCTTCTTCTATTGTTTTTAATGCATTAAAAGAAGGAAATATCGACTTATACATTGATTACACAGGAACTTTGTATGGAAGTGTTTTAAAACATGAACCAAATAGTGACGTTTCAGAAGTGTATCAGATATCAAATAAAGAGTTACAAGAAAAGTATCAATTGCACCTATTAAATGATTTAAATTTTAATAATACCTATACGTTAGCAGTTACGAAAGAAACTAAGGAAAAATATCAATTGCAAACCATTAGTGATTTAAGTGCGGTATCAAACGAACTTGTATTTTCACCAACGCTTACATTTATGGAACGAAATGACTGTTACGTGGGACTTTCAAAAGCTTATCCGATTGCTTTTAAAGATGTGATTGCCATGGATGGAGCACCGAGATATTTAGCTCTTATGAATGGAGAAAGTGATGTTATTGATGCTTTTTCCACCGATGGACTTTTAAAAAAATATGATCTTGTTGTCTTAGAAGACGATAAAAATTATTTTTTACCTTATCAAGCGGTTCCCGTTGTATCGGATTCTTTTGAAGAAGAATATGGAGAAGTTCTTCCCATTTTAGAAGAATTAAGAGAGCATTTAAATGATGAAGTTATGAGAAATTTAAATTACGAAGTAGATGAAAATGGAAAAACTCCACAAGAAGTGGCAGAAAAATTTTTAAGTGAACAAAATCTAATTTAAAAAGTAATTTTTTTGCTAGATATATAATAAAAAAAGTCAAATATTTGTAAAGGAAAGGTGATAAAATGAAATTTATTGAAAGCATTAAGGAACGAGCAAAAGAAGAAAAAAGAACGATTGTTTTACCAGAAACGATGGATCGTAGAGTCTTAGAAGCTACGCAAAAAGTATTAGAAGAAGATCTTGCTCATATTATTTTAATTGGAGATCCAGAGGAATTTATGAAAGGAAATGAAGATTTACATTTACAAGGTGCAGAAATCATAAATCCTCATACTTCAGAACTTACCGATATTTTTGTAAAAGAATTAACGGAATTACGAAAAGAAAAAGGAATGACTAAAGAAAAAGCTTATCAATTATTAACAGAAGATTACATGTATTTTGCATGTATGCTTGTAAAAGATGGAAAAGCCGATGGCGTTGTCTCTGGAGCTTGTCATTCAACTGCAAATACACTAAGACCTTCTCTTCAAATTATAAAAACGAAACCAGGATGTGAACTTGTTTCTGCCTTTTTCCTTATGGTTGTTCCAGATTGCTCCTATGGAAGTAATGGAACCTTTATCTTTGCAGATTCTGGATTAGTACAAAATCCATCTTCTTCAGAACTTGCAGCGATTGCAGCGTCAAGTGCCGATAGTTTTGAACTTTTAGTTGGGGAAAAACCATACGTTGCGATGTTATCTCACTCAACCAAAGGAAGTGCTTCGCATCCGGATGTTGATAAAGTAATCGAAGCAGTTAAAATTGCAAAAGAAAAATATCCACAATATAAAATTGATGGTGAATTACAAGCAGATGCAGCCTTAGTTCCATCGGTAGGAGAGTCAAAAGCTAAAGGAAGCCCGGTTGCAGGAAAAGCAAATGTTTTGGTTTTTCCAGATTTAGATGCTGGAAATATTGGATACAAATTAGTACAAAGACTTGCGAAAGCAGAAGCTTATGGACCAATTACCCAAGGAATTAAAGCACCAATTAATGATTTGTCAAGAGGATGTAGTGTGGATGATATTGTTGGTGTTGTTGCGATTACAGCGGTACAACGTAAAAACAAGTGATTTATGGTCACTTGTTTTTTAAATATTCGGTATAAGTTTTAAATGCAGTTGGTATTGAGTATTTTGAAAAAAGTTCTTCTTTTTTTACCCATAAAAAACCTTCTATTTTTTCTTTGACTGGAATTTCATATCCAATCATATTCCATTTTATATGAGAAAAAATATGGGAACTTTCTTTTACGTACAAAATATTTTTGATGGGAAGTTTCTTTTTTTTCGCATCTTCTTGAATATCTTTTTCAGTCCAAAAACCTTTTTGATTTGGATATTCATATAAAGAAGCAAGTAGTCCTGTTTTTGGTCTTTTTTTAATCGCAATTTCATCTTGATAGGTATATAGAAAAATGGTTTTTTCTTCTACTGTCCGCTCTTTTTTTGGAGATTTTTGTGGTAACATATCTACTTTTCCTTGTTGATATGCAAGACATTCTTTGGCAATTGGGCACTGTTCACATTTTGCTTTCCCGTTTGGAATACAAATGGTTGCCCCTAAATCCATTAGTGCTTGATTAAATTCACCAGGATTTTCGCTTGGAATAAAAGATTTTATTTTTTCAAAATATTTTCTTTTCGTTTTTTCTTTTGTAATGTCATCAAAATCTAGATAAAGACGACTAAAAATTCTAAGAACATTGCCATCGATTGCACCTACTGGTTCATGAAAAGATATGGATGCAATGGCACCTGCTGTATAAAATCCAATTCCAGGAAGTTTTTTTAATTCTTCAAACGTTTCTGGCATTTTTCCATGATAATTTTCTTCAATTACTTGAGCACATTTTTTTAAATTTTTTGCTCTACTATAATATCCTAAGCCTTCCCATAATTTTAACAACCGATCTTCTTTTACGGTTGCTAAAGAAGAAATATTGGGAAGTTCTGTAAGGAATCTTTGAAAATAAGGAATCACGGCTTCTACTCTTGTTTGCTGAAGCATAATTTCGGAAATCCAAACATTATATGGATTGGTATTTTGACGCCATGGAAGATCTCTTTTGTTTTTTTTATACCAAGTTTGTAAATTTTGTTTTATTTTTTCTTCTTTCATGTTAAACCTCTTATCGTAAAAACTAGCTATTTATAAAAAAACGTGTTATAATACAGTTATGTCCATGTAGCTCATTTGGATAGAGTGATGGCCTCCGACGCCATAGGTAGCAGGTTCGAGCCCTGTCATGGACACCACGATGTTTTTTCGCCCATTTGGGTTTTTTTTATGAAAATCTTTTTAGAAAAGCGTAATCCTCTTCTTTATGATAACCAAATTTTTCATATAATTTATGAGCGATGGTTCTTTCTTTTTTACTAAGTAAATAAGCTTTTCTTACTTGTTTTTCTTGTAAAATTTCTTCTATTTTTTTCATAAGATTGCTTCCGATATGTTTTCCTTGCATTTCTTTTTTTACTACAATGTTATTGATCACGGCTTCTTTTCCTAAAAAAGTAGAAAAAATAGTTACTTCTGCGATTCCAACTAAGTGGTCATCGATAAAATAGCCAAGGTGATTGTGATCTTTTTGTTTGTTTAAGAAATTTTCTTTTGTTTGGGTTTCGGTTATATTTTTGTGAAAAGCTTCGTTTAATAGATTAGTAACGGTGAGAATGTCTTGCTCTGTTATTTCTCGTATCATAGGGATCATCCTTTCTAAAGGTATTGTATCATGTTTCTTGGAAAATAAAAAGCTAATACAAATGGATATCAAGGTTTAGAAAAATATTTGTTATGTCTAAAACAAGGAATCTAAGCATAAATTTTGATAAAGAAAGAAATTGGTAGGGCTATGACAATCTGATCTATGAAGAAACCTTAGATCGAAAAATCTTACCGTGGAATCGGTTAAAATTTATTTTGGCTTTTGTCCAAATATGATATAATAAAGAAAATAAAAAGATATTGGATGATTTTGTAGGAGGCGTTATGTGATTGTTTTATTTCTTTTGTTAATTTATGTTTATCAAAAAGATCGTCATAAAGAACCATTATCTTTTCTCTTTCTTTTATTTGTGATTGGTATGATTAGTGCAGGGTGTTCTTTATTTTCATCGATTCTTTGTACACCAATCATTGAATTTTTTCAAAAGAATCATCTTACCTTTTTGAATTTACTTTTTTTTACAGGTGGATTTGAAGAAGGCTGGAAATGGATTTTTTTGTATACCATTTGTTTTAAAAACAAAAATTATGAAGAGTCTTTTGATATGATTGTTTATAGTGTATGGATTTCTTTAGGATTTGCTTTTTTAGAAAATATTTTTTATGTATGGGATCATGAATGGATGGTTGCTTTGCTTCGTATTTTGTTTGCGATTCCAGCTCATGCTTGTTATGGCATTTTGATGGGATATTACCTTACGTTATATCGAAAAAATCAGAAAAAAAAGAAATATTTGTTTGCTAGTCTTTTTCTTCCGATTTTCCTACATGGACTTTATGATTATTTTTTACTTGCAAAACCAACGTATATGTTGTTTGTATTTTTATTTTTTGTTTGTCTTTTGTTTTCTAGATGTTTGTATACGTTATTTCAAGCACAAGAAGAAAATCGCAGATTTGAAAACTAAAAAAAGATTTGTTATAATGAAAAAAGGAGTAGTGTATACTCTTTTTTTCTTGAAAGGGTGAAGAACGTGCAAAAAGCACTTGTATTTTACTGTTGTTTTTATCATACGATGTTTGAAAATGAGCAAGAAAAAGAGAGAATGAAACAATATAAAAAGTTTTTATCTTTATTAGAGCGATTAAAAAAAATAAAAAAAGTAGATGTTCTTGTTTTTGTTTGGGTTACGGATGCACCAAAAGAAGTAGTTTCTGTGATACAAACGAATTTTTTACAAAAAGAACCATGGTTAGTTTTTGAAGATTCTGTTGTTTTTTCTGAAGAAATAAGAAATCATTTGAATAAACTAAAAGAAAAATATGGAGTTTTAGAAGTTTCTTATTTTGATTGTTTGCTTAAGAAAGATCATTATCATATTCTTGAAAAAGAAGGAGAAAATCTCAAAAAAAAATATTTTTCAAAAAGATCATCGATTCAAGGTGTCAATGAATGTCTAGCAAGAAAAATAAAAATTTTAAAAAAAACAATCGCTTTTTAATTTATGATATAATGAACTTAGAATTGAGGTGCCATGATTGAATATGTTTTTTGTATTAGCTATAATATCAAATATTTTTTCTTTTTTACTTTTCTATGAATCCTCTAGTTTTCTTTTTCAGATTGCAACCTTTGTTTGTTGTTTTTACTACTTTTATCTATTAAATAGTGATAAAAAAGTGCAGGGAGAAAACAAATATATTCTTTATTTTGTTGGAATTTTTAATTTGTTTTTTAATTTAGTTTCTGGTATTTTTGCACTTTTGGCTGCGGATAAAATATCATTGGAAGAAAGAGAAAAGAAACCAAGAGATCGGTCCTTTTTCTTAAAGTTAGGATCTTTGCTTATTGTGATTGCATTTTTTCTTTTTTTAGAAAATTCATCTATTTCAATTCTTCCATTATGGAAAGTTTTCTTGATTTTTGTTATGGGTGGAATCTTTTTAATGCTTACGTTTTTTGCGAAAACTAAATTAAAAGAGGAAGAAAGTTATAAACTTTATTATTTATTGTGTTTTGTTTTTCTTTTCCTAGGTTATTTAGGAATTGGTAAATATGGAGTGTTTGGTTCTTATTTTTCCCTTTTTGGTGCTGGACGATCTCTTTACTTATCAACCATGTTTTTTCTTTTAGCGGTTTTTTTATATTTCATTTATTTTCAGTTTAAGAAAAAAGAAAATCTATATTTTATTTATGCTTCTTTTTTACTTAGTTTCTTTTACTTTTTTACGTTTTTCCACATTGATATTCCAACGAAACTTTTACTTTTTGTTTTAATTGTTACCTATTTTAATTTACAAAAAAAAGAAAAGCAATTGTTTCAATTTATGCATATTTTTCTTTATTTCTTATGTTTTTTAACGCTTTTATATTCATCATTTTCTTTTGATTTTTTTAGTGTTTTTCTTATTCTTTTGGAAATTGTTAATCTATTTGTTTATGCGAAAAACGGTAAAAATCGCTATCATAAAATTTTAGCACCAACGTTAAGTTTCTTATTAATTACGAAACAATGTTTTCTAATCAAAGAAAGTCTTTTAATTTCTTATTTAACGTCTGGTCTTTTATCGTTATGTTTTTACCATTTTCTTTTCTATTACCCTTATAAGAAAGAAAAAAAATTATATGTTCCTATTACCCTTTGTTTTTTCTTTTATCTCGTATTTTTATACATCAATAGTTTCTTTGATTCGTTTGCTCATTTAGGAGTGGTTATAACGCTTGTATTTGCAGAAGTTATGTTTTGGTTTACGAAAAAAGAAACACCAATTTTGTGGATTCAGAATATTTTAAGAATTCTTCTTATGGTTTCTATCGTTTCTTTATTTCATTCGTTTGTTTATGCGTTTCCAATTTCCTGGTTTTGGATTTTTCTTACTCTTGTTTTCTTTCTTTTTTATCAAGGGATAAAAGAAGAGAAGAAGAAAAACGTAATGTTTCTTTTGATGCTTGCTTCTCTTGCGATTGGCATGGCAGGTACGATCTTTTTGCATCCAACGTATCTTGCGACGATTTTTGTTTTTGGAGCGATTCTTGTGTATCAAAAAATGATTCGAAAAAAGGATTTAAAGATTTCTATTGTTAGTTTTCTATTTTTGCTTTGGATGATTAATTCTTATTTCTATTTCGCAACTTGGATGCCTTTTGGAAGAGATCTTCGAATTCTTTTCGGTATCTTTGTATTTTTAGGACTTTATTTTCTTCAAGAAAAAAATTCAATTCAAAGAACAATTCTATTGTTTGCTTTCTTGCTTCCTTTCTGGCAATTTGCGAAAGCACAAACTTTTATGGTCCCTCTTACTCCGATTTTAAAAAATAGTATTGGTTTTTATCTTCTTTGGTTATTTTCAAAGAGTTCTGATCAAGAGTTAAAAGAAATTTTTCTTCCATTATTTTTTGTATTTCTTTCTCTTTCTATGATTTTTGAAGATTCTTTGCTAGGATTTGTCTATCTTGCTACCGTATGTTTGATAACAATTTTGCGTACGTATGGAAAACCGAAAAGTAAAAATCTTTATTATACAAGTTTAACGATGTTATGGATCGTGATTCTTTATTCTTTAAAAGATGTTTTTCTTTCTTTGGGGATTGGATTTTATCTTTTTCTGTTTGGAATCTTTATGATTGGTTATGCTTTATACCAAAAAAAATAGTCTAAGACTATTTTTTTATGTATGTAGAATTCTACATAAGTATGCAATAGGAAAATTAGAAAGCAATATTTTTGTAAACAATTGTTTGCGAAGAAAGTATTTATGAAGATCGTCTTCAATATTATATTTGGCATATTAGATAGATAGGGAGCCTTATGTACATCTTAAAAGGTTACCTATTTAGATTTTATTCAAATAAAATGCAAAGAAATTATAAATAAAACCATAGGACCTTCAAGATTTATCTAAATCATTTTTTAAAAGACAAAATAAAAGAATATAAAGAAACTAGAAAGAATAAAAGCACCTATGATCAAATCAAAGAAATATCATCTCTTTCGAAAGAGAAGTCATGGCTAAAAGAAGTAGAAACAGCTACCATGAGGTAAGCTATATCAAAATTTATGTTGACTTTTGTTCATAGTAGACATAAATGGTATTTGCATTTTTATTTTCTGTAATGGTTAAACTATCTTCGTCAATGGTAGAATAATATTTTTGATATCCTTCTTTTTCTTTTTCTGGATAACTACGAATTTCGCTTCCATAAAAGGCAAAATTGGAAATTGTTTGTTCATGATCGATTTTATTGTCATAAAAATAAGAGATGATGTATGGAAATTTTAAACGAGCATAATAGTCTTCTAAGTTTTTATTAGATAAAGAAATTGGTTCTTTATTTCGATGATCTAATTTTTTTCTTTTTGGATAGAGTTCTTCGAGCGTTGTTTTGCTACCGATATCCGTAATACTATAATTTGTGGAATAGTAATAGTTTATGACATAGTCTTCTTTTCCATAGACAATATTTACGATGTTTTTTTTCACAGAAGAAATAATCGGAACGTTTTCTTCTGGAATTTTAAAATAGCCTTCTGGAAGATATTTGTTTACATTTATTTCTTTTAAGGAGGTTTTATCTTCGGTATCTATCTGTTCGGAATTGATTAAATTTTCTTCTTTAATTTCTTCTTTATAATAATTTAGTTGAAAAACGTTATTTTGAAGATTACTAACTTCATTTAATGTTTGATATTCAAACGTTCCATAAACGATGGTTAACAGTGCGATAATAATTTCTTTCATAGGATCACCTAAATTCATTGTAACGTAAAAAAAGAAAAAAGAGCACAACTTTTAGATGACAAAAATCTGCAAATTTTTGAAAAATTTTCTTTTTCTCGAATACACTACCAGTAGGAGGAAAAATATGAATTATGTTGATGCAAATTTTCGTTGGTTGTTATCCCAGTGGAATGGAAAGTCAAAATCTGTTTTATATGAAGAAATGAAAGAAAGGTATTGTTCTTTACCCAAAGAAGTAAAAAAAAGTTTCGAAGATTTCTTTGAAAAATATCCTTATTGGGGAAAATTAAAAGAAGAAGAAAAAGAATATGAAGAAATCGAAAAAAAAGCATTGATTTTTGCGGAACATCAAAAAGAGTTAGAAGAAATTTATGATGGTCTTGGAGATTATCGCTCCAAGAAATTATTTTTTGCGATTTTATATAATTGGTATTCTTATGATACAAAAACATTACAAGATTTAATGGATCAAACGTATGTGCAATATTATGATTTGGATTTATTTTCGGTAAAAGAAGAAGTTTTTGTTGATGTTGGTGCATATATTGGAGATTCGATCTTGAATTTTATTCATAGTTATGGGAAAGATTCTTATAAAAAAATTTATGGTTATGAAGTTACGAAAGAAAGTTATCAAACAATGGAAGAAAATTTAAAGGGTTATCCTTCCATTATTTTAAAAAGAAAAGCGGTAGGAAAAGAAAAAGGGCATAGTTTTGTATCTTTAAATTCGCAATCTAATTCTGCCAATACATTAAAAAATACTGGGGAAGAGGAAGTGGAAGTTGTCTCTTTAGATGAAGATATTCAAGAAGAAATTACCATGATTAAAATGGATATTGAAGGTGGAGAAAAAGATGCACTTTTGGGATGTAAGAATCATATTGAAAAAGAGCACCCAAAACTTTTAATTTCCATTTATCATGGCCATGAAGATTTGTGGAAAATTCCTACGATGATCCGTAAGTGGTATCCGGATTATCAATTCTTTTTACGCTTTTATGGATCTAGTTTGTTTCCAACGGAAATTATTTTGTATGCCATTCCTAAAAAAGAAGAATTTTGAGCAATTCTTTCTTTTTTTTTCATATAATAGGAAAGTCATAGAACAATATAAATTGTGAACAATTGTTCGCAAAAAACATTTACAAAAATATTTTTCAATGTTATACTTGGTATAACAAAAAGAGAGGGGATCCTATGCACATCTTAAAAGGTTATATATTTAGACTTTATCCAAACCAAAAACAAAAAGAACTTATAGAGAAAACCATAGGATCTTCAAGATTTATCTATAATTATTTTTTAGAAGATAAAATAAAAGAATATAAAGAAACTGGTAAAAGTAAAAGTGCTTATGATCAAATTAAATTAATACCATCTCTTTTAAAAGAGAACCTATGGTTAAAAGAAGTCGATAGTTGTGCCCTTAGAACTAGTATCTTTCATTTAGAAG
>CALVWH010000082.1 GCA_944364705.1 uncultured Bacilli bacterium
CAAAAAATTTCGTCATCTTCCGATTCTTATATCATAAAAATTCCAAATATGTTAAAATATATAGGAATTGGCGTTTTTATTTTAGGATTGATCATGTTTTGTACGTTTCTTTCTTACTTATGGAAAAACCTACCGTAACCAATGGACATCTAATTTTTACTAACATTGTTATGGTTGCTGAACTTTTAATCACAATGTTTGCAAACAACTTGAAAAAAAAATTAAGAATCTATAAAAATTTAAAAAAAATCACAACCGTAAATTCGGTATGCGATTCTTATCAAAATTTACTTCAAACGCTATCTTCTAATCAAAAGAAAGACTAAAAAAATCTAATGTCAATTAGATTTTTTTATTTTAATAATTGTTCTACCGTATCTTTCCCAATCCATCCATCCACTTTAAGAGATCGATCTTTTTGAAACTGTTTTACTTTCTTATCCATATCTGGTCCAAAACTTCCATCGATGGATAAAGAATACCCAAGATTTTTTAATCGTTGTTGTACAAAACGAACATATTCACTTTTTATTGTTGGAACCGTGTAATGTAGCTGATATTGATTAGCCTTTGCTTTCGAATCTGGTCCAAACGATCCATCGAGTGCTAAATTACAACGATACACTTGATTCATAACCTTTTGCCACTCTAAAACACGATCATTTTTTAAAACATTTCCAGAACTTGAAACAATAGAAGAATCTTTTAAAAGTTCGTATACCGTATCTTTTCCAACCCATCCATCCACTTTAAGAGATCGATCTTTTTGAAACTGTTTTACTTTCTTATACATATCTGGTCCAAAACTTCCATCAATCGATAAAGAATACCCAAGATTTTTTAATCGCTGTTGTACAAACCGAACATACTCATTTTTCATGGTTGGAACCGTGTAATGTAGTTGATATTGATTAGCCTTTGCTTTCGAGTCCGGTCCAAACGATCCATCGAGTGCTAAATTACAACGATATACTTGATTCATAACCTTTTGCCACTGTAAAACTTGATCATTTTTTAAAACATCCGTTGAAGGAACACCGTCAGAAGAATTCGAACTTCCTAAAGCAATCGAAACGCGGTTTAAAAAAGAATCCCATCCTTCCTCTAACGTACGATGAGGGCAATATTTATGATTTCCATAATCTTGATGTTTGGTTACTCGGTCTATCCCCCATCCATATCTTTTTAAAATAGAAGCCGTTAATTGTACTGCATTTTCTTCGGCTTTTTTAAATTTTTCACCACCGGATTTGGAATAACAAATTTCAATCGCAATCCCTTCTCGATTTCCTTTTCCACTTAAACCATCACTCGCATGCCAAGCATTTCGATCTTCAGGAATTCCTTGAACTGCTTCTTGATCATCCACGGCATAATGAAACGAAGTTTGATCGTCATTTCGAATCATATAAGCAATTTCGTTTTGTGCACTTGCATCATTGGCTGTATTATGAATGACAATTCTTGTTGGAGTCATAAAATAAGGGCATTTGATATTATATTTATTCGACGGTACTAAATTCTTTACAATTTTCATAAAGACTCTCCCTTCTTCTTTAAACGATGACAATTCTGCTCAATCAACATTTTAATTTCAAAATCACTTACACTAATTTTCTTTTCCTTAAACATCGTTTTTATATTTTCTTCTGCTTTCAATAGTTTTTCATTTCCACTCAAATCTGGATAAATTTGTTCAACTGCTGCGACTACCGTCTCAACAATATGTCTTTTCCCATCTTCTTTTACTTTTGCTTCATATAATTTTTTTAATTGAAGACCAACATAAGAAAGAAGTGCAGTTAAAGCAGTAATTAAAATGCTAACTAAATTTTGAATCAAAAAGTCCATACAATCCCCTCCTTTAGAAAAAGATAATTCTTTTTCTATTATAAAATATGTTGCAACGAGAAAAAGGATTGTTTCAATATAAGAGAAAAATCAAAATAAATGTTTAATCGCTTCCTCATAACATACAAGCGTATACGTATCCATCTTTAATAAACGTTTGTTTTTTTGTATGAAAAAACACACCTATTCTTCTAAGTGTGTCTTTAAATTTTCGATGGTATATCCTTTTGAATAAATATAGTCTAAAATTAAAGGAAGTTCTGTTTTTAAGGAAGAAGAAATAGAGAATGCGAAAAACTGGCCGGCATGTAAATCTTTTTTTACGGTTAAAAAGGGATCTTTTGAAATGATTGAGTTTACCAAAATAGAATAATTATGATTGTTTACACAAACGGAAACATCGTCAATTTTTTCTTCTTCAAAAAAACAATATCCTTCTTTTGTGTTTGATAAATTTTTTAAAATCGCATCCAACCATAAAAAAGAAGTACTTTGATAATTTTGATCATAACTCAAGTTTCCTAATTCATAGTTTCGTAACGTGAACATAAACTCTTTGTTTTGTTCTAAAAAATTTCCATCAATAAAGAAGGTTCCCTCTTTTTGTTTTTCATCTAAAATAGATAAGATATCCTTTACCGCTTCTACTTTCGTATCTTTTTCGATTAAAAAAAGTAAACTAACCATTTTTTTCGTTTCATTTCCTTGAAGAATGAATTTATTTTTATGATTTTTTAAAGATACGTCGGGATCTACTTTGGTATAAGCAAGTAAGTTTTCATCAAACATACCAATGCTTTTCATTTTTTGATAACTTTTTGACTCATCTACAACTTCTCCATGAAGTCCAGGAATAATGGTATTGCCTTTAATTTCAGCATTCACCGCATCTTCTTGATACTCTTCTTTTACGTTCTGAATTTCGATCATAATATCGTCTTGCATTTTCATAACGTCCACTGTTTTTTCTGTATACCAAAAGCTCCCTAAAACAAGAGTTATCATTCCGATACCTTTAAAAAACTTCTTCAAATTTATCACCTAGTAAAAGATATGAAGAAGATGGATGAATATTACTTTTTATGAGAACTAGATTTTTTATTTTTTTCTATATTTTCTAATAAAGAATAAAGGTATTCTTTCATGGTGTTTGATAAATTTAACTGTGAAATTTCGTTTTTTATTAAAGAAACTTCTTCTTGGGTTGTATACATAATTTTTAATAAATATTGTTTAAATACATCCACTTCTTTGTCTTGTGTTTCTTTGTTTTGGTTTTCTTTCTTTTGACTTTGATTTAAATGATAAAGAAGTTCAGAACGAAATGTTTGTTTTTTTTCTTCAAATTTTTCATGTAATAAATAATTATATTCAATCGAAATGTCTCTTTGAGCGTAGGCATATAAACTAGAATGATAACGAATACTTGCTTCTTCTTCTAGGAAAGAAGACCACAAATCATTATAAGCTTTCATGGTAATTTCTTTTACTTTTTTTGGATCTATTTGATTGATTTGTTCCATAAATTCTTTTTCAAACAAGAATTTTTCTTTTTCTAAATTTGGACAACGTTTAAAATATTCGATCTGTTGATCATCAAAAAATAATCCGGAATATTTTTTTTGATTTTTTATTTGTTTAACCATGATATTCCATTCTTGATTGAAAATTTTCTGAATTTCTTTTGTGATATTTTCTTGTTCTAATAGTTTTTGTTTTTCTTTGAAGAATTTTTCACGAAGTTGATCGAAAAGAATATCATAATCGTTCATGTATTTTCTTAAAGCAAAAGAATCTTCTTCGGTATTTTTCTGAAGTTTTGAAAAAATCGTTTGCATTTTTTTGATTTTATGATTGCGATATAAATTTTTTAAAATCGCTAATATTTTTTCTTTTCCATGTTCTTTTAGAAAAGGATCTTCTAGAGAGACTAAAAATTTTGATGTCCCAACTTCTCCTTGTCTTCCTGCTCTTCCTCTTAATTGTTTTTCAATTCTAGAAAGGTCTTTACTAAAGCCAACAACATAAAGGCCACCGGCTTTTAACGATTCTTTTGAAAGTTTAATATCGGTTCCTCTTCCAACCATATTGGTTCCTACGGTAATTTTTCCCATTTCTCCGGCATGCATAATTTGTTCATTTTCTTCTTTGCTTCCAGTTTTCGCATTAATTAATTGGTGAGAAATGCCATGATTTTCTAAAAATTTATGAACTTCAAAAGATTCTTTTATGGAAGAAGTTCCAATCAGTAGTGGTCTTCCCGTTTTTTGACAATCTTCTACGATTTGTAAAAGAGCTTCTAGTTTATCTTCTTTATTGTCAAAAATTTCGTCTTCTAAGTCTTTTCTTTGAATTTTTTTTCTAGGAGCTATGCATACGACACCTTTTCCATATAAATCACTAAATTCTTCTTTGGCTGAAAATAAAGTTCCACTAAGTCCAGAAAAGTTTTGATATAAATGAAAAAAGGTTGGATGAGTAATTCTTGCTTTTTCTATACTTTCGTTTGTAATTTCGATGTTTTCTTTTGCTTCAATGTCCTGATTAATTCCAAAAGAATATTGATTATCTGGTAATTTTCTTCCGGTATTTTGATCAATCAATACCAATTTTCCATCTTCGATGATATAATCTTTATCTTTTTCAAATGTTTGTGCGATTAGAGCGTTTTGAATATAGTGATGTTGATACTCTTTTTCATCATCCCAAACTTTATAGTAACCAAGTTCGGTTAAATAGGCATTTTTTTCTTTGCGGAATGCGATATAATCATAAAGGGCTTCTGCTTTTCTTAACTGATCTTCACTAATTTTAGCCATACTATCAAAACAAATACCATGTAAAGAATCGGTTATCCGTTTTGCTTCTTTGTAATCTTCTTTATCATAGTCTTGCATTTTGGAAATAATTAATGGGGTATTGGCATCATCAATTAAAATGGAATCTACTTCATCAATGATTGCATAATGTAGTCCTCTTAATACTTGATCTTCTTTGGTGAGTGCTAACGTATCGTTTAAATAATCAAAGGCTACGGTTTGACAAGTACAATACGTAATATCGCTATGGTATCCTTCTTTTTTCTTTTCTTTCATTAAAATGTTTTTTAACTTAGTAAAAAAAGAATTTAATTTTGGATAAAAGGTAGAAAAAGATTGGGACTCATAAGAAGATAAAAATTCATTTATTTTCTCATAAGGATATAAATTTTCGATGATTTGAAAAAATTCTTTGATGTCCATTTGTTCACTTATCGTTTTAAAAAAGATGGCTTCTAAATTTTTATATTGTTGTTCGTTTGCTCCTTGTTGTTTTTTTTGATAATTGGATAAACGAATTTTTAAACTAAGACTACTACTTTGTTTCGTACATGCATTTTTAATTTCTTGAATCATATCACTTGCTAATGTTTCATAATTTTGATCGACATAAGAAACGGATAATCCTAACGCTTGAAATAAAGGTTCGTTATCTTTCGCATCTCTTTGTGCCAAATAAGAATTGGCAGTAATAACATGTACACCTTTCCCTTCTAAGGCATGTAAAAAAGCCGATAAGGTTAAGGCATAGGTCTTTCCTTCCCCTGTTAGCATTTCGACAAGATTCCCATCATCAAGAGCAAGAGAGGTTTGAATTTGTTCGTCATAATAAGAAAATCCTTTTACTTTTTTAAATGCTGCACATAAAAGTGCATAGGCATCCAGCTGAATATCTTCTAAAGTTTCTCCATGACTTAATCGTTTTTTTAATTTATTGGTTTCTTCTTTTAGTTCTTCTAATGTTTTCTTTTCATACCTTCTAACAAGTTTGCTAACTTCTTTTTGTTTTTTTTGAATTTTTTTATTTTCGGTATGGGAATATGCTAAAAAAAGTTCATCGGTAAATGCCATCTTCATCACCTCTATTATGATTATTATAGCATTTCCTTTCTTTTGTCGCAACAACAAAGATAAATGATCGATTTCATTTATCTTGTACAAGTTCCAGTTGTATTTTCCTCAAACCAAGTGGTAAATTCTTCTAAGTATGCATCTACACCAATTTGCTCTGCATATTGTTTTTTCTCTTCTAAGTTATAGCCCATTCCACTTGCCGTATATCCAGTAATGGTTTTATCGGTATACATAAGAGTTATGTTTCCTTCTTCAACTTCTACAAAAAAAGAAGAAATTACTCTTCATTTTCTTCTTCAAAATCGTCATCTACAATGGATAAGTCACTTAAGTCTTCATCCGTATCTAAATCTTCATCTAGAGAAACTGGTTCTTCTAAAGATTCTTCTAATTCTTCTTCTTCCTCTTCTTCTTCTGTTTCTTCAGTACTTTCTTCTTCATCATCCAATTCCAGTTCAACGGAATGATTTTCTCTTAAATCCCAAGTAGCATCCTCTAATAAAACAAATCTTTTATCTAAGGTTAAAGAGGTATAATAATCTCCAATTTTATTTTCAAAATCGGTTTCTGAATATTCTAATAAATCACAAATTTTACGAAATAAGGTTGGCGTATTCATACTTGCCTTGTTTTCTTTTAAAATCATATATGTTAAATCGGTATAAGAAAGTGTTTCTAGTTCCACTTTTGTCATATCTTTTATTTTCATAAATTCCTCCAAACTTCCGAACGTTATATTGTTCGAAAATAATTTTATCACATATATTTTTTATGTCAATATATTTTCTACATAAATTTTGGAATTGTAATTCCAATTAGAAATAACATTTCTTTTAATATTTTGTTTGTTAAGGTTAAAAGATATACCCAAGAATTTCTTTTTTCTTCTTCTTCTAAGTTTTGAATATGGTTCTTTTGATAAAAAGCGTTTGCGACCGTACATAATTGATATACATATTCCGCGATATAACTTGGCATTCTTTCTTCATAAGCTTTTGTTATATAAATTGGAAGTTCTAAAACTTTTAAACGTAAATTTCGATCTTCTTCATTATAAATCGTTTCGCTTAATTCTTTTAACGTTTCTTTTTCTAAAATTTTCTGAATTCGAACATACGTATATAAAATATAAGGTCCCGTTTTTCCTACAACACTTGAAAATTTCTGAATATCAAAAATATAATCTTTTTCTCGGTTATTTTGTAAATCGGCAAATTTTAAAATCGAATTGACAATTTTATCTTGATCTTCTTTTTCCATTTTTTTATTTTCTTCTTTTTTGGATAAAAATAAATCTAACGTATTTTGAAAAAGAGAATCTAATTTTGGAGCATCTCCACTTCTTGTTTTATAAGGTTTTCCATCGGTTCCATTAACCGTTCCATATCCTAAAAACTCTAATTGTTCCATTTTCATAAATCCGATTTGACTAACTGCCCGAAAGACTTGCTTAAAATGTAAACTTTGCCGGTTATCTACAATATAAAGTATATGATCTGGATGATATTTTGTGACTCTTTCATAAATGGTTGCTAGATCAGTGGTTGCATATAAATAAGCTCCATTGCTTTTTTGAAAGATTAACGGTGGTAAATCTTCTCCAACAGGAATTACTTTTGCTCCTTCGCTTTCTATAATTACGTCTTTAAAAAGTTCTTCAGTCTTAGGAATATAAGCATAAGCATCGCTTTCTCCTTCCCAAAGGTCAAAGGATACATTTAAATACTGATATAACCTTTTGATGTCATTTCCTGAAATTTCACGAATCACTTTAAAATATTCTTGATACTTTGGATTTCCTTCTTGAAGTTCTTTTGTAATTTCTTCACATTTCTTTTTTACTTCTTCGTTTTCTTTACAAAGAGCACTTATTTTTGGATAGGTTTCTTCTAAATATTCTAACGTTAAATCTTCGACTTTTTTTCCATCTTGTAAAATTCCGTAAATAACTTGCCCAATTTGTAATCCATAATCTCCAAGATGAACATCTGCAATGGTTTCTTGCCCCATAAAGTTTAAAATTCGTTTGATGGATTCTCCAACAATTGCTGTACGCATATGACCAACATGAAGTGGTTTGGCAATGTTTGGACCACCATAATCTAAAAAGTAAAGGTCTTGTTTTTCTGGCATAGGAATCGCAAATTTTTCGCTTTGCATCATATTTTTTAAAAATTTGTTTATCATAAAGTCTGATAACGTAAAATTGATAAATCCTGGTTTTACTACCGATATTTCTTTAAAAAGATCGGCATGATTTTTTCTTACTTCGAAGACAATGGCCTGTCCAATTTCTACTGGATTTTTGTGATATTTTTTTGCTAATTTAAAAGCATCGTCGCATTGATAGTCACAAAGTTCTGGACGATTTGATAACACAACGTTTGGTTTTTCTTCGATATTTAAGTTTTTATATCCTTCTTCTAAAATTTCTTGTAAATAGGAAATCATGATAACACCTCAAATTCTATTTGAAAATCAAATTCTCCAAGAAAAACTTCTTGTAAATAAAGCAAATAACGAACATGAATTTTTTGATTTTGAATCAAGAGTTCTTTTGTTTTAATGTTTAAAGAAAAATTTGCTAAATCATGAATTTGATAAATTCCATCGGTTTCTTTGGTTAAAGAAAAGTTTAAAACAAGAAAAGAGTCTTCCTTTTTTCGCTCCATTTTGATCTCTTCTTTTTGAAAATCGATTTTAACAAAACAATCCTTTTCTTTATATTTTATTCGATCTTCTTCAAAAATTCCTTTTGTTTCAAAAAAGGTTTCTTCTTCTTTGGTTTTCAGTAAACTTTTTATATTAATTTTGGGCACGAAAACACCTTCTTTAACTGAAAGTAATTATAACATAACTTTTTCAAAAAAGCACTTATATTTTAATATTTTTTTGTAATAATAAAGATAGATAGGAGGAAACTATGAAAAAAGCAAAAAAATTAGGAAAATTTTTTCTTTTTGGATTTCTTGCGTTCCTCCTTTGTTATGGTGGACTTTATGTATATGCAAAAATTACTCCAAAACTATCCATTAAGTCTGCCAATAGTTTCTATCTTTATGATAACCAAAACGTAATTTTTAATAATAATAGTAAAGAATGGGTTCCATTAAAAGATATTTCAGACAATGTCATTGAAGCTACGTTAGCGATTGAAGATAAGAATTTTTATAAACATCAAGGATTTGATTTTTTAAGGATTCTAAAAGCAATGATGGTCAATATTCAAAGTGGTTCTAAAAAACAAGGAGCTTCAACAATTACACAACAATATGCGAAAAATTTATTTTTGGATTTTGGAAAAACATGGAAAAGAAAGATTGAAGAAGCTTGGCTTACGATCCGTCTAGAAGCTCATTATAGTAAAGATGACATTTTAGAGGGGTATTTAAATACCATCAATTATGGAGGAATTTTTGGGATTGAAAATGCATCAAAATATTATTTCCATAAGAGTGCAAAAGATTTGGATTTAGCAGAAGCTTCGATTCTAGCAGGAATTCCCAAATCGCCATCGAATTATTCTCCTTTAGCAAACGAAGAAGCTGCGAAAAATCGTCAAAAATTAATTTTAGATGCGATGGTGAAAAATGATTATATAACAAAAGAAGAAAGTGAAAAAGCGTATCAAAAAGAATTAACATATTATGGAACTCTTCAAGAAAACAATTTAAAAACGTTAATGTATTATGAAGATGCGGTTATGCAAGAATTACAAACCATTTCCTCGATTCCCAAATCTCTTTTATCTACCGGAGGATTAAAAATTTATACGAATTTAGATTTAAATACACAAAAGATTATGGAAGAAAGTTTACAAAAAAATTTAGAAGAAGAAAGTGAAATTGAAGCTGCTAGTATTGCTTTAGATCCACAAACTGGGAAAGTCTTAGCACTCGCAGGAGGAAGAGATTATTCGAAAAGTCAATATAACCGAGCAATAACTGCAAAAAGACAAGTAGGTTCTACATTAAAACCTTTTTTATATTATGCAGCTTTAGAAAATGGTTTTACTCCTTCCACAACGTTTACTAGTGCGAAAACGACATTTTCTTTTGGAGATGGAAAAACGTATAGTCCAAAAAATTATGCGGAAACGTATGCAAATAAACAAATTAGTTTAGCTGCTGCTTTAGCGTATTCGGATAATGTTTTTGCTGTAAAAACGCATTTATTTTTAGGAGAAGAGAATTTAGTAGATATGGCTAGACGAGTTGGTATTGCGGATCATTTAGCAAGCAATCCTTCTTTGGCATTAGGAACGAGTGAACTTACGTTACTTTCGATGATGCAAGGATATCAAGTTTTAGCAAACGAAGGAGTCAAAGTAAAACCATATTTTATTGAAAAAGTAGAAGATATTAATGGGAATGTTTTATATGAACATAAAAAAGAAGAAGAAAGTGTTTTAAATAAAAGCATTACGTTTATTTTAAATGATTTATTAAATAATTGTTATGCAAAATCTTTTATTGATTATACGTCTCCTACTTGTATGGTGATATCTCCAAAAATTAGTAAAAAGTATGCGATAAAAACAGGTACTACGGAAACGGATCATTTAATTTTTGGTTATAACAAAGATCTTTTGGTTGGTGTATGGTCTGGATATGATGATAATCGAAAAACGCAAACGAAAGATGGAACAAATAGTAAAAATATATGGGTCGATATTATGGAAAAAACGTTAGAGAATAAAAAAGATCATTGGTATGAAACGCCAGATAACGTAACGGGTGTTTTGGTAAATCCAATTACTGGAAAACTGGCAACCAACGAAGATAAACATAAAGAAGTTTTATACTATATCAAAGGAACGGAACCTTATGAACAAGATCCAGTTTTAGATGATTTACTTCCTACAGTAAAAGAAGAGGAATAAAAAAAAGGATATTTTTATCCTTTTATTTTGCGAATTTGGTCAAAATAATAATGATCGCTATCTTTTACAAAGATATATTCCATCGTATTTAATTGATCTAAATACTCATTGATATCTATGTTTAATTCTTCTCCTCCACTCGTACAAACATAACTTAAATAATTAGTATCATCAAAATCTTTATAAATTCCAAAACATTGCCGATCTAGTCTACCTTCTGGATCATCAATTCGATTCACTGCCATATATTTTTCTTGTAAAATCAATGTTCCATTTTCTTGTTTATGAGATACAAGCTTTGTATCAATAGATTGTGCATCTCCACCACATCCCGGTGCTTGTGCATTATAAGTATAAGTATCAATATCAAAAGAGACTGGGTGACAATGAATGAGAAAATTTTCATCTTGATATGCAATATTCGGTCCAAAAATTTCTTTCATTTTGTTTGTTACTTCTTGTTTTGTACGAGAAAATGATTTCGTTAAATCTTCATTTTTTATTAAATTTTTATACGTTAAAACTAATTTTACTTTATTTGGAAAATCTTTGGTTTTGATATCGTTTACTTGATAATAATATCCAAACTCATCATCAAATGGATGATCAAAAACTTTTATTTGTTCATATAAAGCATTCACTTGTTCTTCCGTTAAAGCAACTTCTGACTCTTCTTCCTCTTTCTTTTCTTCCACATTTTCAATATTTTGTGTTTTTCCTTCTTCTTCTTTTTGTCGATTTATTTCTTCTCTTTGTTTATATATAATATAAATACACCCTAAAATAATAAGTACACATAAAATAATTATAAATGGTACCCAACCATTTTTTTTCTTTTCCATAAACCTTAACTTATCAAAAAAATTTGATAAATCTCCTTTCTAATAAGTAACTTTTGATAAATAATAAGTGCCATCGTTATTTTTTGTAAAGGTATAAGTAATCGTATTTAAACCATCTAAATAAGAATCAATCATTAACGTATGATAATCGGTTACAATCGCAAATGGATAACGCTCCTCTCCTTCTGGATATGTATTATATACCATTGCTTCTGAAGTAGATGGGTCAATTTCATAATATAAGTATTTTTCTTTAATAATTACTTGATCTTTCTTTTGTTCTTTTGAAACTACTTCTGATAAAAATCCATAGAAAACATCCCCACATCCGATCGAATTTTTTGGATAATGGAAGTTCCCTGAATCATAATCAACATAATGACAATTGAACATAAAGTCTTCGCCTTCAAAGGTTGCATTATCTCCTAAAACTTCTTTTAAGCTATTCTCCATTTCTTCTTCGGTATAATTAATTTCTTCGTCTAAATTTGCATCTTTACTTAAATTGTTAAACGCTAAAACTAATTTAACTCGATTGTCCATATTTTTTTCCGTCAAATCTTCTTTTGAACGATAAAAATAACCATAATTATCCAAAGAATGATCATTAAAAATGGCGATTTTTTGATATAAAGCATTCATTTCTTCGTCGGTTAGTTTCTTTGTCTCATCACCAGATCCTATGTTTATTGGATTATTTAAAAGAAGACTTTGATTTGATAAAAGCAAAATACAAAGACAAATCACAACAATTCCTAGAATACAAAGAATAATTGCTTTTTTATTTTTTCCTTTTATTTATAAGACTTTTTTCTATATTTTTCTTTTCCCCCTCTTTTTTATGGGAATTTT
>CALVWH010000083.1 GCA_944364705.1 uncultured Bacilli bacterium
GCAGAAAATGCAAAAAAAGTTTATGACTTATTAGGTGTAAATGCAATAGAACAAATAGAAAAAGATCCATATATATTAATTGATATAGCACGTGGAGTAGATTTTAAGCAAATTGATAAAATGGCTTTGGATTTAGGAATTAGTTATGATAATGAGAAAAGAGTAAAAAGTGGTATAAAATACGGATTAATTAGAAGCACATATAATGGTCATAGTTGTGTCTTAAAACAAAATTTAATTGAGTTTGTAATTTCACTTTTGGATGTAATGACCGAAAATGTTGAAGATAATTTGATTTCTTTAAGTGTAAATAATGAAATTGTATTAGAAAAAAGAACTAATGTGGAAACTGGAGAAGAACAAGAATATGTATATTTAGCTTCATATTATAATGCAGAAGAAGAAATTGCATTTAGAATAAAAAGACTTCAAAAAGCAAAAAATATGAAAAAAGTTGCATCAATAGAAAAAGAAATCAAAAAAGTGGAAAAAGAATCAAATATCGAATTATCAGATAAACAAAAAGAAGCGGTAAAATTAGTAAATGAGGATAATGTTGTAATAATAACAGGAGGACCTGGAACAGGAAAAACTACAATTATAAAAACGATTATAGACATATATGAAGAAAAAGGAAAAAAAGTAGTTTTAGCAGCGCCTACACGGAAGAGCGGCAAAAAGAATGACAGAAACGACTGATAGAGAAGCATCTACTTTGCATAGACTTTTAGAAATAGGAAAAATAGATGAAGATAGTTTATATAAAAATGTGGGAGATTATGAAGGAGCACCGATAGATGCGGATTTGATAATAGTTGATGAAATGTCAATGGTAGATATGTTTTTGATGAACTATCTATTAAAATGTATATATCAAGGAACAAAATTAATATTAGTCGGAGATGAAGACCAATTACAATCTGTTGGTCCAGGAAGTGTTCTAAAAGATTTAATACATTCAGAGCAAGTAACAACAATTCATTTAGACAAAATATTTAGACAGGCTGCAAAAAGTAAAATAATACTAAATGCACACCAAGTAAATCATGGAGAACCTTTTGTACAAAAAGAATCAGAAGAAATTGAAGAAGAAAGAAAACAGGACTTTTTTTTCATAAAAGAAACATCGCAAGAAAAAATGCTTGAACAAGTTATTTCTTTATGTACAGGAAGATTAAAAAACTATGGCAATTATGATTTTTTTCAAAATATTCAAGTGCTTTCACCAACTAAAAAAGGGATGTTAGGAACAAAAGAACTAAATAAAGCATTACAACAACAGCTAAATCCAAATGGTGATAATAGAGTAGAAAAATCAAGTATGGGTGCAATATATAGAGTTGGTGATAGGATAATGCAAATAAAAAATAATTATGATATGTATTGGGAAAAGGAAAAAAATGATAAGTTAGAAATGGGAAACGGAGTGTTTAATGGAGAGATAGGAACGATTACTAAAATAGATGAAAGAGAAAAGCAAGTTGAAGTACATTTTGATGATGATAAAGTGGCTTGGTATGAGTTTTCTGAATTGGACCAAATAGAACATAGTTATGCTATAACAATACATAAAGCTCAACGGAAGCGAGTTTGATGTTGTAATTATGGTTATACCACCAACTGCGCCTATGTTATTAACAAGAAATTTACTTTATACTGGAATAACTAGAGCAAAGAAGTTGTTGATAATTGTTGGTATGGAGAAAGTAGTTGAGTTTATGATACAAAATGTGGATAGCAAAAAAAGAAATACAGGTTTAGAATATAAAATGAGAGCAGGGATTTAGGGGACGGAGCTCTAAATCCCTTTTTTTCGGGATTAAGGGACGGACCTTGAAATAAAATTTCTTATAATGTACAAATCTTCTAATAATTTATATTATTTCTCGGCTAACATTACAGAATATATAAATTCTAAAATTATCAAGCAGGCACCTCTCAAAGCAAGTTTGAGATTCTCCTACTTGATAATTAAAAAAGTTCTAATATTCTTCCATTCGCATTCGAAATTTCATAAATTATTAGAAGATTAGTAATAAAGAAAAAATATTAAAGAAGGTCCGTCCCCACGGTTCCTAAAAAACGGGATTTTTAGGACCGTCCCCAAATCCCTCCCAAATCCCTGTTATAGGAAGAAGGTGAGTATTAAAAATTTTTATGATTGGATTTTAAATTTAGTTTATCCACCAGTGTGTGGAATTTGTGGAAAGTTTAACCAAGAATTTTTATGCAAAAAATGTCAAAAAATGCTAGAGGCAGAAGCAAAATTTAATGTAGATAAAGTTGATAATCAAGAATATTTTTTCGAAAATCATTTATATATTTTCAAATATGAAGGAATAATAAGAAAATTGATTCTAAATTACAAATTTAATGAAAAATCGTATTTGTATAAAACCTTTGTAAATTTTTTGTTAAAAAATGAAAAATTCTTTAAAATTTTAAAATCTTATGATACAATAATTCCAGTTCCAGTAAGTTCAAAAAGACTGAATGAAAGAGGCTATAACCAAAGTGAATTGTTGGCTAATGATATAGTAAAACAAATTGCTGAATGTGAGTGTGTTAAAGATTGCCTTGTAAAAAATAAAAATATTATAGAACAAAGCAAATTAAATAAAGAACAGAGACAAAAAAATATACAAGGTGTATATATTTTAAAAAATAAAGAAAAACTAATTAATAAAAAAATACTATTAATTGATGATATATATACAACTGGAAGCACAGCAAATGAATGTTGTAAAGTTTTGCAAAAGGCAAAACCTAAAAAAATAGATGTATTTACAGTAGCGAAAGATTAAAACATATAAAAAATAGGTAGAGATGTGTCCCAGAATGGACAAAAATGTCCAAACGGAAACGTCCCAAAAAGGACAAAGGAGACCAACTATGAAAAGTCAATAGATTTTTGAAAAAATAAAAAAATTTTTTTCATAGAAAAAAGGTCAACATTAATAAACGTTTTTAATCAATTTTTTAAAAACGGTAAAAACATTGAAAAT
>CALVWH010000084.1 GCA_944364705.1 uncultured Bacilli bacterium
ATAAGATAACACATTTTCATAACAAAATCTTCGAGGAGATTGTTCACAGTCTTCTAATGTTTCATAAGCTTTTTCTTGTATTTGATATGATTCTTGCTCTCTTTCGTAATTTGCTTGATTTGCTTTATCTTCTTCAAAATTTAATATTTTATCTAAAGCATTTACATTAGATTTTTTTGACGAATTTTTAATAACTTCTTTATCAAAAACAGCCCGAACATCTACCGCTTGATAACTTCGAACATTCTTTACCTCTGCATATAATGTGTTTTGATCAATTTTTTTAATAACCCCATTTAAAGGTCCATGTGCCCAAACGCGAAGTTCGTTTTGGTTGTTCGGAAATTCTATGGTTACTTTCAAAGTACCAATAGATTCTGATAATTGATCTCCAAGAACATTCCAAAATAATTCCCCAACATCTTCATGAGAAACGGCCATATTTTTAAGAACGTATTTTATATAGAAGGCTTCCTTCTTGGAATCCGGTAAAAAGATTCGATAAGAAACTCCATCGGATAACGTATCTTCAGTATAAACGCCATAATCACCTTTTGAAGCGTCCGAAACCTTTTCGAATATTGTCTTCCCTTCTTTATTAAAGTTAAAATTTGGATCAATATCAAAAGAGGCAATTTCCGAAAGCTCTATTCCACTCCCATTATGTAACTTACTACCTCCATAGAAATTAAGTTCTGGACGAAATTCATATAAATCATCATTTTTATATAAAATTTCTCGGTCCATCCCATTGTATTCTCCATTTAAATAAAAATACTCTTCAACTTGTAAATCTCCATTTTCTAATAAAAAGGCATGAACATAAAAGTTTTCAATTCCCGCTTCTGCCATTGCAAAAACTGGAAAAAGCAAAAATAATAAAATCGCAAACCATATTTTTTTCATATACACTCATCCTCTATATTGATTATAACATGAAAATTAGAAAATATAGATTACTAATAACAAAATTTTTTCTTAATTTTTATAAATAGCCTTTAAAGAATTTTATTTTCGTCTTAGCTTATGTATTCCTTTTATCTTTTATATTTGAAAATTTTTCCCTTTTCCCAAAATTCTTTTAGAATGTCTGGTCTTATTTCATCACTTTTTTTCTCTTGAATTTGTATTTTCAAAATATCACCTTCAAGAAAAGGCTCATTTAAAATTTCTAACGAAGGATAATGGTAACAAGCCCTACGAAAAATTCTAAGAAAATTTTCAGTGGTTGCTTTACTAATAAAATCTTCTTTTTCGAAAATTCTTTCATACCAATCTTTCGCATATAGAAAATCATTTTTACTTCTATTTATTGGATCTCTTTCATAAATTTCTTTCTGTTCTTCATATTGAATTTTTGCCTTGCTTGCCAGTTGTTTATGATAATCATAAGCAAGTACATGATAAACAGGAACTTCAATCTGATAAATTTTTTCGTCTTTTAATAAGGAAAGAAATACCAAAAGAGAGAATAAAGATCCCGGGTAAACATCCGATATATTTTCTACATAGTCTGTACTTTTTCCTTCTTTATATTTTTGATATTCTTGGGATTCTTCTTTCCAAACATTTTTATTTAATTTATAAAGAAAGCGTTCAACTTCTTTCAAAGAGCAGCTTCCTTCTTTTTTTTGAATGGCTCCAATTTCACATTTTTTTTGCTTTCCTGTTTGATAAATATCATAACGAACCAAAGGGAGAGTATGATATTCATCTCCTTTCCAAAGACGAATTTGCAAGGCTTTATGATTTTCATCATAAGTCATTCCCATAAGATTTTGAACACTAATTTCATATGGCCCAAACGTTCCAATTATAGCTTCTTCTTGATATTTTTCAAACGTTTCATCTTCTAAGAAAGCAATTTGCTTTTTTAAGAAGTATTCTACATCATGAAAGTCTTTTGGTGTCATTCGAAGAAAAATTCTTTGAAATAAGAGATATTGTAAATGTCTGAGGGAATAATCTTCATGATACCGTTTGTGATATTCTTGAAGTTTTTCTGATAATTTTAATAAGGAAGAAAAAAACAAAAGTGCATTTTTTACATAAATTCGTGGAGTCTGATTATCATTTTCTTTTTTCAAACACATGAGCGACTCCTCTGTAATAAACGGGCGTAAGTATTGATCATTTTTCACAGGATGATCTTTTAAATAATGAAAATATTGTATTGCTTTTTCAGAAAAAGAGAAATAAAGCTTAGGAATTTCTTCTTCTCTTATAATTTCTGGTAGAATACTTGCGATAAAAAATTGAATCGTTTCTTCTAAAGTTTCTTTTTGCATAACTTCTCCTTACAAAAAAATACCACTTAGGGTATTATTACTTTAAAATTGTTTGATAAACAAAAAATCTTTTCTTTTACAGGATGTTTTACTCGTTGATAAACGCTTTTGATTGCGGGATAGATCAAAACATTTAAATTTTCTTCAAATGGTCTTGTGTAAAAATATAATTGATCTAGCTCTAATCCATATCCTAAAATCAAAGAAATTTTCCTTTGATCTAATTGAAATTCTTTTATCAAACGTTTTTTCGCTTTATGAATAATTGCGTGATTTTTTCTATAAAAAACGTGAAAGGAACGTCTTTGAAACTCTTCATTTGTTTCTTTTTTTTCTTTAGTTAAACGAATTTCTTTCACTAAATTTTCTTTTTCTTCTAATAAATAATTTTCAAATACCCATCGATAATACTCTGGTGTATTTTCCATTGTCTCACCTCGTATAAAATATTATAAAGCAAAATTTTTATTTTGTAAAGTTGACGATTTATCGCACATTTATATTTCTTTTTTCATGATGTATCTTATAAATCCTCCATACATATATTTTTTCTTATACCTTTGATATCCAATGTTTTCTAAACTTTTAAGGCTTGCTAAATTATCTGGATGTACGGTTGCATAAGAATATTTTATTTTAGGATCTATCTTTTTCATTTGTTTTTCCGCTTCTAAAATCATTTTTTGTTCCAAATGATTTCCACGATACGCTTCTAAAACGCCAGCATTATCCATTTCAATGGAAACTTCTAACTCTTCTTTTGATATTTCTTTTGCAAGTTCACAAGTTGGGGCTATATATCGTTCAACAATTAAAAAGGCAATCATTTTTTCTCCATCCAAAGCTTTCATGAGGATAGATCCATGATTAAGCTTATCTAGAATTTTTTCATACTTTAGTAAGTCAATGGAATACCATTCTTTATGTTCCATGTTGGAACGAATAGAAGTTCCTAATTCAATAACTTGTTTGATATCTTCGATGGAACCTTCTACAATTTTAAAATTCATTTAATCCCCTCTTTTCATGATATGTTTTTTCTTCTTAAAAATGAAAAAAAGAAATTAATGTAATTTCCCTTTCATTCCTTTCAAACCTTTCATTCCTTTTACTCCATCATAATTACTTAAAATATTGGTATCAAAGGAATATGTTTTTTTACTTTTTTTCTTATATTCTTTAATAGCTAAAGTAATCATATCATCAAGTAAAGATGGATATTCTTTTCCTTTTGGTTCCCATAAGTAAAAAGCTAAAGATCCTGGAATGGTATTTGGTTCATTTACATAAATTTCTTTTGTTTTTTTGTTAATCAAAAAATCAATACGGCATACACCAGATAAATTAAGCACTTTGAATGTTTTTTTCGCATAGGAAATGATTTTTTCACGGCTTTCTTTACTAATGCGAGCAGGAATAATTCGATTGGCAGAAGCCATTCCTTTTGATTTTTCTCCTTTACCATTTCCAATGTATTTTTCTTGGTAAGTTAAGAATTCTTCGCCACTCATAACTTCTTCAATTTCGCTTGTTTCCATATGCTCATAATCTCCAAGGACACTACAATTAACTTCGACTAAGTTTTCAATTAATTTTTCAACAACGATTTTATCATCATAATTCATAGCTTCGGAAATTGCTTCTTCTAATTCTTTTTCTTTTTTTACTACGGTAATCCCTACACTACTTCCTAGCGTTGCTGGTTTTACAATTACTGGATATCCTAATTTTTTTATTTCTTTTTGGATATCTTCTTTATAGTTTAAATATTCGGTATCGTAAAACCATGTATATGGAACGACTGGAAGACCTTCTTCTTTCATAACTTGTTTCATAACAACTTTATCTTGTCCCATAGCAGCTCCTAAGATTTTTGGCCCAACATATGGAATTCCAATGGTTTCTAAATATCCAGCTAAGGATCCATCTTCTGCATTATTTCCATGAACGATTGGAAAAGCAATATCAATATCCGTAATAATTCTTTTAAAGAATCCTAAAGATTGTAGATAGAAGTGATCTCCCTTTTTAAATAAAACACAGCGTTTTGCATAATGTTTTAACGTATCAAAATCTTTATAAATATCAATTTCTTTTAACATTTTTCCTGTATATCAAATACTATCTTTATCAATATAGATCGTGATTATTTCGTATTTTTCTTCATTCATAAATCCCATTGCTTGAACAGCAGATATAATACTTACCTCATGTTCAACGGTTTTTCCTCCAAAAATTACACCAACTTTTATTTTCATTTTTTACACCTCACTATTATTATAACGCATTTTTTGAAATTTCTACCTTTTATTTTTCTTCTAATAAAATATCTGGTAAATCATTTTCTAAAAGTGCATATGTATTTTTTTCTTTTAATTTCATAATTAGTGGAAAGGCTTCTTTCACATCTTCTAAAATATAAATCTTGTTTGAATTATATTTTTTTTCTAATGAACCATCGTAAATTGGTTTGGTTTGTTTCTTTCCTACTAAGATGACTGCATCACAAACAGAAGCAATTTGTTTTCCAAATTCTTTATTATACTCGTACTGCTTTTCTCCAAGTTCAATCATTCCAGGAGTCACAATAATTTTTTTCCCTGGCATTAAATCAAGGACTTCTAAAGCCATTTTTGCTCCAACAGGATTTGAATTATATGCATCATCGATAATGGTAATCTCACCCATTCTTTTTAATTCTAGACGATGTTCTACGGCATTTACTTTTTTTACACCATGGATTAATTGTTCCATAGGAATCGAAAGTTCTCTTCCTAAAGCAATGCTTGCTAAAATATTATAGATGTTTGCTTTCCCTAAGAGTTTTGTCTCAAAAGCATAGCTTTTTTTATCTCCTTTAAATTTACAATCGAATTTCATTCCATGTTCGGATACTTTTATATTGGTAGCAAGCACATCTGCTTTTTCATTTTCGATTCCAATCCAAACGATTTTACAAGAGTTTTTGAGTTTATATTCTACTTGTAAAGGATCGTCCATATTTAGAATCCCAATCCCATCTTTTGGCAGGGATTCAATTAATTCAAATTTTCCTTCTTGAATATTTTTTTGTGATCCAAAACTTTCTAAATGAGCCGTACCAATCTTTGTTAAAATCCCATACGTTGGATGCATCATCTCACAAAGCTCTTTAATTTCTCCTTTTTTAAAGGCACCCATTTCGGCAATAAAATAATCATTAAATTTATCTAAAAAGTTATTAATGGATAACATCATACCCATAGGAGTATTATAATTTTTTGGTGTTTTAAATACATTATATTTTGTACTTAAAACATCGTATAAAATATTTTTACTGCTTGTTTTCCCATAGCTTCCAGTAATTCCAATTACTTTTAGATTTTGCATGCTTCGAAGTTTATGAATTGCTTTTCGTTTATAATAATAGGATACAAATTTTTCAATAGGAATATTAATGATATTTGCAACTACTACATAAAAAGGCAAAACATAAATAGAAAGAGCAAAAAAGAAATAGAACAAATAAAGATTGATTCCAGGATAAAAAATCAGTCCAAAAATATAAGGAAGTAAATATAAAATGAACAAAGTTACCACTAATCTTCGAATTCTTTTGGTGAATTTTAAAGATAACTTATTTTGTCTCTTTTTTGATTTTTCTTTCGTTAATAAATAAAAGTAAAAAGCAAAAATTAACAAAGCATGTGTTTGAAAATTAACGTAAATAAGAAGAATAAAAAGCAAAAAAAACAATTCGATTTGGAAAAAAAGTTTCTTTTTATTTTTCCAAATCCAATATAAATATCGATGATCATTATCGTACCAATTTTGCTGAAGCATTTGTAATTGATTTTTTGCTTTCATCCCCAAATAAATCCAAGCTGGAATGGTTGATAAAATTAAATATATCATGATTTTCTCCTATCTAAAAAAACTTCGTAAGATGGAAATCACTCTTCCTAAAAATTCTAAGTAAGCATAATGAGTTCCACCTTCTAAAACAACAACGCCACCGTCGGATACCAATTTTTCTAATTCATAAGCTTCTTCTAAAGGTACTTCGGTATCACAGTCTCCCCAAATAAAAAGACAAGGACAAGATATTTTTTTCACGTCTTCCGTAAGGTCTGTATTTACATGACCAACTAAAATCTCTCGCATAATTGGACTAGCGTTTCGATAATCGGTACTTCCCATATGTTTTTTCGCAAATCCTTCTAATTTATTAATGACAGGAACTTTTTTCAAAAATTTTAAAGTTTTCATTTTCATCGTTTCTTTTTTTACGTGTTTTTTATAAGGGCTTGCTAATAAAACAATACGGTCTACGTTATATTGACTAGCATATAGTAAAGTAAGTTTTCCTCCGAAAGAATGTCCAATCAAAATTGGATTTTTTACTTTTTCTTCTTTTAAAAGAGTATGAATGATAGAAACGTAATCTTGTAACGTTAATACTCGATCTGGGATTTCACTTTCTCCAAAGCCTGGTAAATCCAAAATGATGATTCGATATTCTTTTGAAAATTTATCTGCTAATGGACGCATCATAGCAATGTTTTGACCCCACCCATGAAGAAATACAAGAACACCCTTTTCTTCTTTTCCATAATCTATATAATGAATGTTGAGATTGTTTATTTTTTTAATCATATTTTTCACCAAAACCATTATACCATTGATACGTCAAAAAATATAGATTATCTTTTATTTTCCTGCAATTTTTTGTAAGAATATCCGGAAGAAAATAGTAAGAAAAAGAAAAAGATAAGAAAGAAAAATTTATAAGTACCAGAAAATTGATAGAGATAAGAAGTAACGACGTAAACGATGCTATTGGTAAGAATATGTAAAAAGATTGGAACTTTTATATTTTGATATTTTTGATATAAAAATTGGAACAGCGTTCCCATAACAAAGGCGTAAAGGATATTGAAAATATTCCTATGACATAAAGCAAATATGCTGGTAGTAATCCAAAATGCTTGTTTTTTTGTCCAACTTTTTTCTATCGTATGATAAATAATTCCTCGAAACAGCAATTCTTCTAAAATTGGTCCTAAAATTCCAGAAGAAAGGAAAATTTGCCATTGAAAGGTTTGATTTTCAAAATGAAATTGCATAATGATTAAATTTAATATTAAACTTAAGGCAATCGCAAAGATTCCTGAGAAGATCAATTCTTGTCTTGTAATGGTTTTCTTGGTTGGTTTATGTTTTTTAAACACATGATAAAGGAAAAGACTCATAACAAGGTAAAAGAAAAATAAATAATAAAAATGGTTTAATAAAAAGGAAGTAAATTCTTTAAAAAATTGATCAGAATTTAAAAAGGCATCAAACATTTCAAGAATCATTTTTGAATCTAAATTAGGGAACAAACGTGTAAATTCTTCTATCTTATACTCACGGAAAAGGAATGCAAGTAGAAGTAGAAAAAGAAAATAGCTAACCCCATAGAGAGTTAGCCAAAGAATACTTTTTCCTAAAGATTTGGTCTTTTTCATTTTTTGGTCATCATTTCGTTAATCGTTGTCCCTAAGGTTGCGATATTTTGAATTTCTGAAGGAATGAAAATTTTATTTGCCGGACCATTGGCAACTTCTTTTAAGGTTTCTAAGCTTCTTAATGTTAATACGGAAGAATCTGCTCCTGCTTCTTTAATTAATCGAATGCTATCTGCTTCCGCTTGTTTTAATTTTAGAAGAGCTTGTGCTTCTCCTTCGGCTACACGAATTTGTGCTTCTTTTTTTGCTTCGGCTCTTAAAATTGCACTTTCTTTTTCTCCTTCAGCAATTAAAATGCTTGATTTCTTTTCTCCTTCTGCTTTTAAAATTTGCTCTCTTCGTTCACGTTCTGCACGCATTTGTTTTTCCATAGAGTCTTGAATATCTCTAGGTGGTAAAATGTTTTTGACTTCGACACGGTTTACTTTAACTCCCCAAGCATCGGTTGCTTCGTCTAATATTGCACGCATTTTTGTATTGATGATATCTCTTGAAGTTAAGGTTTGGTCAAGTTCTAATTCTCCAATAATATTTCGAAGGGTGGTTGCGGTTAAATTTTCAATTGCACTAATTGGATTATCTATTCCATAAGTATATAATTTTGGATCCGTTACTTGATAATAAACGACGGTATCGATTTGCATCGTTACATTATCTTTTGTAATTACTGGTTGTGGTGCAAAATCTTTTACGATTTCTTTTAAATTAATGGTTGCGGAAATGCGATCAACAAATGGCATTTTGAAATGTAAACCATTTTCCCAAGTTTTATAATAAGATCCCAAACGTTCAATAATCACTGCTTTTGCTTGTGATACAACTTTTACATTTGGTACCACAAGAATTACAATTAAAACTAATAAAATAATTAAAAATTCCATATTCTACTCCTCTACTTTCTCTACTTTTAATTTTACACCTTCAATCGATAGTATCTTAACAGTACTATCGATCGGAATCGCTTTTTCGGAAATCGCCGTCCAGCGTTTTCCATCTACTTTTACTTCTCCTGGCTGTAATTTTTTAATTGGTTGTGTTACAACACCTTTCATTCCAATAATACGATCGGCATTGGTACGTTCTTTTGTCACTTTTAATTTTTTTTCTAAAATTGGTCTTGTTGTTACTAAAGCTAAAATTCCTAAAAGGACGAATACCGCAAATTGTATTAAAAAACTATCGACAAAGAAAGATAAAAGTAAGGCCACGATACCACTAAAAATAAACCAAATGCTAACTAACCCAACGGTCATTGCTTCGATCATTACTAAAAAAATAATAATGAATAACCATAAAAACCACATATCACTTCACCTACTTTCATTATACTATGAATATTTGACAAAGTCCATAAAAGATAGAACAAAATGTCAAAATAAATTTTGACATAGCTTACCTTACGGTAAGTTTTTTCTCCTTCTTTTGATCATACACTACATATTTGACTACTTGGATAATATCGATCGATTTGTATTGCTTTCTTATGATTCCAATTTGCTTTGTATTTTAGTACTCTGATGATTTCTATATTGGATTTTCATTTCGTCCTTTATCCACTCTGCATATTTTTTACATCTTCTTTTGCAAAACTTTTTACGAACAAATATTTATTTAAACTTTATTTTTGCAAAGCAAATTCTTTGGATATAAAAAAATTAACAGGTTTCATATTCTACTATATGTCTGTTAATTTTGTTTAATTCTTCTTTTTCTAATAAAATTTTTTCGATTGGAATTCCATAAAAAGAATATTTATAGTAATCATTTCCATACCCTTTTTCTTTTAGAATTGATAGATAATATTTCGTAAATTCTTCCATTGTCTTATCTTTAATGGTTTCATATATTTTATAGGATTCTAATTCAAATGTTTGATTTTTATACAAAGGATTAATATACGGGGATATTTCAAAAATTTTGATATTTTCAAAATTTCGAACAAAATTTTTTGATGTAATTTTTTTTGGAGCTATGCAAACAATGGAGGAATCTAAATTACTTAGTTCTTCAAAAACAGGAATTTCTGTTTTTGTTGATAGGATTAAAGAAAGACAAAAGAAAAAAAATAATAAGATTATCTTTTTCATAGAATCACCTCATTATTTTTTATTTTGCTAAATTTTTATTGTTTTATGTATTTTATCTTGTTTTTGTATATTCTTCTTCTTGTTTTGGTTTCATTGGAGCCAACATATTTTCAATCGCATTCATAGATCCTTCTAAAACAGCTTTTTGCTCTTTTGATAAGA
Source organism: uncultured Bacilli bacterium (assembly GCA_944364705.1). Classification (GTDB taxonomy): domain Bacteria; phylum Bacillota_I; class Bacilli_A; order RF39; family UBA660; genus RUG12867. The sequence goes on from CALVWH010000084.1 coordinate 10,027, forward strand.
ACATTTTATTATGTTCATAAATTTTCTTTCTAGTTGCTAAAGATTCTTCGATTGTTTTTGCATCACCGGTTGCTAATTGAGCCATGATATTGATTAATGCACTTCTCTCGTGTTCATAATATTCGTTAGCTTCTTCTTGTCTTCTTTCTTTCGTTCCTTGTTTTCCTAATTGTTTTAATCCTGCAGAGAAGCCTTTTGTATGTTTTTCTTCTGAAGAGTATTGTTCATTATAGTCAACAATTGGACTATTTTCGTAATATTGTTTTTCTTCTTTTCTACGATAATAAGCATCAATTTTTTTCTGAATAAATTCTCTTTCTTTAATTACCTGATTAAGTCGTTTTTGAAGTTCAAAAACTCTAAATGAATTGTCTTTATCTGGATAATTTTTAAGAGCTTGTATTTCATTTTCTAGTTTGTTCCATTCTCCATCAAGATTATCTATTTGACTATAACATCTTTCAACATAGCTATCTTTCATATAAATTTTACCATATTGATCAATGTTTGCTTTAGTTTCTCCTATACGATTTCTAACAGTTTGTTCTGTATTTTCGTTAATTTCTTTTTGAACAATTAAATTTTGTAAACGTCTCTCAAGGCCTGAAAGCTTTTCTTCTGCAACTTCTTTATCTTCTCTATTCATTCCAGGTTTGACATAAGCATCAATCTCTTGTAATCTTCTATAAAGATCATT
>CALVWH010000085.1 GCA_944364705.1 uncultured Bacilli bacterium
ATATTGTCTATCTTTTTTTTTTATTATATGATAACAATGGGGATGATCATGAGAAGTGTCGGAATTATCGCTAAATATAATCCCTTTCATAATGGTCACAAATATCATTTAGAGTAAGTGAAAGAAATGTTCCCGAATGCAACCATTCTTTTAATTTTATCTCCTACGTTTACGCAAAGAGGAGAAGTAAGTATATTAAATAAATGGGAAAAAACAGAAATTGCTTTAGAAAATGGAATTGATCTTGTAGTAGAATTGCCGTTTGCCTATGCATGTCAAAGTGCTGATTTTTTTGCAGAAGGTTCTTTAAACCTTTTATCGGAATTAAGGGTGGATGCTCTTGTTTTTGGTAGTGAAAGTAATGATCTTTCCATGCTTATGAAAAATGCGCAAATTCAACTAAAAAATCCTTTTTATCATAAAAAAGTAAAAGAATTTTTAAATCAAGGGGTGAATTATCCTACCGCATTATCGAAAGCACTACAAACTTGTAACGGATCTTTTACCAAATCACCAAATGATTTATTAGGAATTTGTTATCTTAAAGAAATTTTAAAAAATCACTATTCCATTACTCCTTTTTGTATTCAAAGAACCAATGATTATCATACGCTATCCTCTTCTAAAATAACGAGTGCTAGTAGCATTCGTACTTTATTAAAACAAAAAAAAGACGTTTCTATGTATTTACCGAAAGAAACCCAAAAATATTTAAAAGATCCTGTTTTTATGGAAGATTATTTTCCTTTTTTAAAATATAAAATTTTATCGGAAGACAACTTATCAAAATATCAAACAGTGGATGAAGGATTAGAATCTCGTATAAAAAAAGCGATTGTGGAAAGTGAAACTTTAGAGCAGTTAATTCAAAAGGTAAAAACAAAACGCTATACATATAACAAAATTTCAAGAATGTTTTTACACATTCTTTGCGATTTTACAAAAGAAAATGCGAAAAATAAAAAAATTTCTTATATCCGGATTCTTGGCTTTTCAAAGAAAGGAAAAAGTTATTTAAAAGATGTGAAAAAAAATACAACGCTTCCGATTTATACGAAATTTTATCAAAATGATCCAGTTCTTGCTTATGAATTTAAAATAACGAAAATATATAGTTTAATATTTCCTTATGAAAAACAAAAATATTTAATAGAAAAAGAATATAAAAATCCATTAATTTTCTAAAATCGACACTTTTCGACATAATTTTTTCTTCTTTTTGCATATACTATAGTTGACTTTCTATAAAAGAAGGTATATACTTAATACACCGCGCGAAAGGAATGAAATATGACAAAAAAAGAATGTTCTTTTAGAGATAAAATTGCGCAGTTAGATTCTTTAAAAAAACAAATTATGAAAAATCAAATGATCGCTCGCTATGAAGGTACGTGCTATCAAACAAATCCGAATGTTATTAATCAGATTGTTGATCTTAATAATCAGTTATATGAAGGAAATGCTAAAAGTTATTCTCTAACACAACATTAAAAAAACAGATTGAATATTCAATCTATTCAGACTGTTGACAAAGTGGTATGTTCAATTTGAACATATCGCTTTTTGTTTGATAAATTTTAAAAATTTCCACATATTCTCAAAAATATCCTTATTTTGGGAATGTCCGGTATGTCATACGATTCATGACCGAGATTTTAATGCATCCGTTAATATCATGTTTGAAGGATTAAAAAAATATATGAAAGAGGCAGAACGAAAAGTCTATTAAAATTTTGACAAAGGAAAAACAAGTAGGGTCGCGACGATCCGATACTGGTCTATGGAGAAGTCAAAGATTTCGAAGAAGTAGAAAAAGCTTACCGTGAGGTAAGCTATGTCAAAATTTATTCTGACTTTTGTTCTATTTCTTCAATTTTCATAAAGTTTGTTGTTTTTACTTCGGTATTATTTGGAAATCCGCCAGTAATTACGATTTTTTCTCCTTTATTAAGATGCATGAATTTTTGAGCTTGTACTTTTGCATCTGCAACAACTTCATCGGTGCTGTTATATACTGGTACAAGTGCAGAATAAACTCCGTAACTAAGTGCTAAAGAACGAGCAGTTTTTCTAGTTGGACATGCTGCTAAAATAAAGGCATTTGGACGTAAATTACTGATAAGTCTTGCAGTATATCCACTCATCGTAGCTGCAACAATTACTTTTTTATTTAATTCTTTGCTTGCGGTTACAACACTGTCTGCAATTACTGCAGTTACATCTTTTGCTCTTTCTTCTTTAAACTTATCTTCATAAGTATAATAGCTTTCTACTTTTTCACAAATTTCAGCCATTTTTCTTACGGTTTCTACTGGATATTTTCCAATCGTAGTTTCATCACTTGTCATAATAGCATCACAACCAGTAAGAACCGCATTAGAAACATCGGTAACTTCGGCATTGGTTGGACGAATATTTGTTTTCATGCTATACATCATTTGCGTAGCCATAACAACTCTTTTTCCTTTTGCATGACATTTATCAATCATCATTTGTTGATAAAGTGGTAAATTTTCTACTCCAGTTTCAATTCCTAAGTCTCCACGAGCAATCATGATAATATCAGATTCATCTACAATTTCATCTAAGTTATCAATCGCATATTGTGTTTCTACTTTTGAAATGATTGGCATATTTGGTTTTCCATATTTTGCACATAATGCTTTTACTTCACGAATATCTTCTGCACTATTTACAAAAGAAATTGCTAAGAAATCTCCATCATGTTCACATGCATATTTAATATCTTCCTCATCTTTTTCACTAACATAAGGAATATCTAATTTCATTCCTGGAATACATACTCCACGGCGACTTTTAATAACTCCTCCGTTTACAATACGGCAAGTAGCACCTGATCCGTCATCGTCAACTTCTTCAACGATAAGTTTATAGAAACCATCATCCACTAAAATTTCCATTCCAACTTTAAGATCTTTAAGAATTCCTTTATAGTTAAAGCAAATAGCTTCACTAGTTCCTTCAATATCCTCTTCAACAATACGAATGGTATTTCCAGCAACTAATTCGATTTTATCATCTTTAAAAGTACAAGTTCTTAAGTCTGGTCCTTTTGTATCGTATAAAATCGCAATGTCAGTTCCTAATTCTTCATTTGCTCTTTTTACTAAAGATTCATCAAGTTCTCTTTCTTCAATTGTTGCATGAGAGAAATTAATTCTTGCAACGTTCATACCAGCTTCTACAATTCCTTTAAAAGCTTCCCAACTTTGTGTAGCAGGTCCAATACTACAAATAATTTTTGTTTTCTTCATTTTTTTACTCCTTTCCTGTTTAATGCTTTACAATTGTATCATTTTTTGTTTGAAATTGCAACAATTTCTTAAATTTTATATGTTCACGAAAACAAAAAAACTTATCTTCTTTTTATTTTCTGAAAATAAGTCTTTTTAAACAGATTAACATTTATAAATTTTATGTACTTATCCTTTTCTTCTTATGTATTTTTTAACGTATATGGTTCCGTCATCGTTCCTTTTCCTTCCGAAAGAAGAACGTTCGATTTTAGAGTTACCACTGGGCGCACCGCATGCCACGGGTTCGGCGCACGAAACCCGTCGGCAATACCGCTAACGTAGACACTCGACACATAGGAAGAAGTGCCCTGCCAACGATTCATAAGCCAATAACTTACATTTAAATCATTACCACTATACATCTCTCCCCAATTTGGAAGTCCCACGTAAGCTTCTACGATTCCATCGTTCGTTCTACTTGGATAACTTCCACT
>CALVWH010000086.1 GCA_944364705.1 uncultured Bacilli bacterium
TTTGAGATACCAAGGTATTATACGTATTTAAAAGTTCTTGACGATTAAAAATAATTTGATCGTTTTCAATCGACCATTCGTCTTTATTTTCAGACAATAATTGGATTACTTTTTGATAAATTTCAATGAATTCTAATACTTTTTGCTGCTGGGTTTGTGTCTCTTTTTTTACGTCTTCTAATTCTTGATAAATCGATTCATTTAACATAAGATCTTGGTAAAGGTTTTGATAATAACTTGATATATTTTCTTTTTTAATATAAGAAAGAATTTCTTTTTCTTCGGTCAATGTTAGTAAATCTTGGAAATTATCCGTTACGGTTTTCTTTACTTCTTCTAAATAGGTTTTTGTTTGCAAAAATTCTTTTCCATCTTCTTGATAATTTTGAATACTTAAAACACTTTGAAATTTTCCATCTTCTAAAAGATTGGTAATGGTTTTCGTTTTATCATAAAAATCTTTCACATATTGTTTCATTGCCTTTTCTACTTTGCCATAAGATCCTTTTGTTTTAATATTCATATCCATTTCTTCTTCCATAAAATCAAAAGAAGATAGTTGATTTGCTTCTTTCGTTAATACCTTTTTTTGGTATAAATCATAACTAAAGACACAAAACAAAAAAATAACGCAAACAAGGGCAATGGCAGCAAGGATTTCAATCACTTTTTTAATTTTTTTTGCGTTATTCTTAGATTTTTTCATAAAAGCCTCCTTTTTTTTATTATAGCACGTTTTCGTTTCGTTGAAAACGAAAAGATTCTATTCTTATTATAAAAGAAAAAAGAAGAAAAACCCTTCTTTTTTTATAACTTTTATAAAATTTTTTTAAGATTCTTTTTCTTCTACTTTAACGAGGACTTCTCTTGGTTTTGAACCATTGCTTGGACCGATAATTCCTCGCTCTTCTAAAAGGTCGATACATCTTGCTGCCCGATTATATCCTAGTCGGAACCTTCTTTGTAGTAAAGATGCCGATGCTTTCCCTTGAGTTACAACAAATTCAACGATTTCGTTATAAAGAGGTTCTTCATAATCGCTTTCTCCTTCTACCATAGAAGTTGCTCTGGATTCTTCTTCATCCATCGTAAGGGTTTCATCATATCTTGCTTTTTGCTGAGCAATGGTATGATCAACAACGGCCTTGATTTCTTCTTCACTAATAAACGTTCCTTGAATACGAACGGGTGTATTTTCTCCTTGTGGTAGAAATAGCATATCTCCTTTTCCAAGTAGTTTTTCTGCTCCGATTTGATCTAAAATGGTTCTAGAATCGATGCTAGAGGAAACGGCAAAGGAAATTCTTGATGGAATGTTTGCTTTTACAACCCCGGTAATAACATCGGTAGAAGGTCTTTGCGTTGCGACAATTAAATGAATCCCTGCAGCTCTAGCCATTTGGGTGATTCTCATGATAGAATCTTCGACTTCTTTGGCTGCCACAAGCATTAAGTCGGCAAGTTCGTCGATAATTACGACAATATAAGGCATTTTATGAATTTGTTCTTTTTCGGATAAGGTTTGATTTTTTTTCTCCAAATAAGAATTATAACTTGTAATATTTTTCGTTCCACTACGACTGAAAATTTCATAACGATTTTCCATTTCGGATACAATTTTTTTCAAAACAACGTTTGCTTTTTTCGGATCGGTTACAACAGGCGTTAATAAGTGCGGAACTCCATTATACATCGAAAGTTCTACTTTTTTTGGGTCTACAAGAACTAGTTTTACTTCATCTGGTTTTGCTCTCATTAAAATGGAAATTAAAATACTGTTGATGCAGACCGATTTACCACTTCCGGTAGATCCTGCGACTAGTAAGTGAGGAGTTTTGTTAATTTCCATCCATTTTGGTGTTCCCATAATGTCTCTTCCAAGAACAGCAAGTAATTTACTACTTTCTAATTTTTGAGGAACGGAATTTAAAACTTCCCGAACAGTTACCATTGCAGTAACTTTGTTTGGAATTTCAATTCCAACGGTTCTTTTTCCAGGAATTGGTGCTTCAATACGGACATCTTTAGCGGCAAGTGCCAAAGCAATTTCCCGGTGAATTCCTAAAATTTTGCTGATTTTTGTTCCGGCTTTGATTTCCATTTCATATTGGGTAACGGTTGGTCCAACGTTTACCGCAACGACTTTTCCTTCAATACTAAAATCTCTTAGTACTTGTTCTAAAACTGGTATGTTTTCTTTAATGGCTTTTTCATTTTCTTTGTTATTGGTTTTGACTGGTTTTTGAAGCAAAGAAATTGGTGGATATACATAATTTTTTTTCTCTTCGATAATTTCTCCAGTTTCTTCTTCGTGTTTTGGTATTTCTTGAGGTTCTTTTTCTTTGGTATGAATGAGTTCATCCATACTGGTTACCACGACTTTATTTTCTTTTTCATTCGTAGCAGATTCTTCGGGATCTTCGACGGTATGAATGACTTCTTTTGGTTTTCTTTTGATCGTTTTCTTTGCTTTTTCTTTTGCACGTTTCATAAGTTCTATAATGCTTGTACCAGTGAACATACAAACACCACCAGCAATGAGTCCCCAAACGACAATGCTTGTTCCTTTTTGATCGAATAAAATAACGAAGATGGCTGTGAAAACAGCACCGATAATTCCTCCACCATCAATGTTTTCTAAACTTTTGGTCGAGGTTAAAAAATTATCTACGGTTTGGGTAATAATTTGTACTCCATCTAAATTTCCAACTTTTGCATAATTTAAATGAGACATAATTAAAATTCCTAAAATGATAATATAAATACCAACAAGTTTACTTGTAAAAAAGATCGGTTTTTCTCTTTTAACAATCATAAAAGATCCGGCTAAGAAAAGTCCGATTAAAAAAAGGACGTTCCAAACACCTAGTAAAAAGACTGAGAACCCGTATGTGATTTCTCCGACAATTCCAAAGTGTCCAAATCCGAGGATTGCTAGTAAAACGAGTAAAAGTCCGACAAGTTCAATGCGGAAATTATTTTCGTTTTTTTTCTTTTCTTTTCTTTTTTTCTTTTTTGCCATACCGATACCTCCAGTATTCTTTTTTCATTATATCACGGGAAAAAAAAGAAGTAAATGTTCCCTTGAAAAAAGGTGGAAAGTTGACACTCGATGTCTTTTTACCACCAATTTTGATTTTTATATTTTTTCATATAATTGATTTTTCTTAAGAATAAGTAAATTTTTCTTTTAAAATTTTGATCGTTTTTATAAAGTAAAGGATTACAAATTTTCTTTTGTTTTCTCAAAGTGTTTAGTTCTTTTTTTAGTTTTTCACTTTTAACACAATTCTTAATTACGGTGTTTGGAACAAAGCTAAGTGCTTTTTTTTCTTTGATGATTTCGAATTTTTTTGTTTTTTTGTAAATTAAGTCATCGACCAAATATTTTACTAAGTTATATCCACAAAAAGCTAAATAGTAACTACATCTTGCTTGTCTTGGATTGATTTCAAAAATTTTATATTTCCCATCTCTGGCATCAAATTTTAGATCAAATTCAGCAAATCCCGTATAATGAATGCTTTCTAAAAAGTCTTTTAATTGATAAATCAGTTCTTCTGGTATCCCATGTTCATTATAACCATTGACTAAAACGGTACAATTTCCTACTCCGGTATTGGTATGTTCTTGAAGTCCAATTTGAGCAAAGGATGCAAATTCAGCTTTTCCTTTTTGATTGCAATAGAAAATGCAATCGCTTAAACAGTCATCATCACCAGGGATAAATTCTTGTAAAATTAATTGATCTTCATAACCAGAATCTTCAATTTTTTGAATGACTTCATGAAGCTCTGCTTCACTTTTTATACGATATACTTTACTTTGTCCTACAAATTTATGTTTATAATAGGTTACTCCGTTTCCTGGTTTTACAATGATTGGATACCGAAGATCAAGGTTTAATTTTTTTTCTTTGCAAGAATATAGATATGTTTTTGGAACATCTAAAACATCTTTATACTTTTCATAAAAAGCGTCTTTTTTTAAAAAATTATTTACAATTTCAATGTTTGGATAATTAAAAACATACCATTTTTTCAAAAAGTCTTTATTTTCTGCGATTAATCTTACGTAAA
>CALVWH010000087.1 GCA_944364705.1 uncultured Bacilli bacterium
TTTACAACTATTATGTCTCCTAATTTACACATACAATTCCTCCTTCATAAATATATTTTTAATCAATTTTATTTTCTAATAGAAATTTAATATATCTATTTGCTTTATTTTTTTAGTATTTTGTTAATTTTTTTGTTAATATATTCTAAATCTTTTTGATATTCTTCTTCGGTTTCATTTTCTATATTTTCTAATTCGGGATAATATGTCGATAATCCATGGCGACAACCATTATGGAAAAGTCCGTCTTTTATTGCTTCACTAAGTAGTTGATGATTTCCGTCATATCTTCCATTTGAAAATAAATCGTCAGTTAATATTTTTCCTTCCCACTTTTTGCATTTCTCGCAAGTATTTCCATGTGTTGTTACTTGAACTAAGCATTTGCCTATATTTTGTCTAAATTTTCCATCTCTTTGTAATGAAATAACTGTTCCATAATCCATACTATTAATAATTTTGTTTTTTTTGTAATCGCTATAATATTGTTCACTATTTTTATTATTAATTTTATATGACAATTTCATTAAAAAGTAAAAAAAAGCCCAAATTCCTAAAGTTAGAAAAGTCAAAATAATGTGAAATTTCATACTTCGTTTTTTTAAAGTGATTTTATATATATATTGTTCTACATTTTGTTTTTTCATAATTTTGTCCTTTTTTCTTTTGCAATACCAATTATTTTAACTGGTAATTGTTCTATTTGCTCTTTATTAAACATTTGAACTTGGTAATTGCTATTGTATGGCTGTAATATTATACTGTCATTTTGGAACAATACTTTTTTAAATGTAGCATCAAAACCATTGACCATAACAGCACAATCTTTACCACTTATCACTTCATTTGTTTTTAAAAAAATAACTATATCATCATTATCATATTTTGGGTACATACTATCACCACTAATTTTTAGTCCGTAGTATTCTTTACCACCTTTTGTCCAATCTTTAGGTATTTCAACATAATCTATTATATCTTGCTGGGCTTCTATAGGTATTCCGGCTTTTACAATACCTAAAACAGGTATTTTAACAGTATTAGAAGGAATATCTACTATATTAGCATTATCAAATTGTAAATCTTCTATTTTTACATCTCCAGATTGAATTAACAAATCATTGATTGTCATTCCCATAGCATTTGCTATTTTTTTCAATGTTTCTACTGTAACACTGACTGGTTTTCCAGTTCTTGGATCAATGCCTTTTTCTATACTATCTAAATGAGTATGACTAATTCCACATTTTTCAGCAAAATCTCTTAATGACATATCTCCACGATATTTTCTAATAAAATTACCAATATAATTCATAAATTTCCTCCTTTCAAAAATATTGTAAAGCATAATTTACAAAAAAACAATATTTTTTTTAATTTTTTTTGTTGTTTATACTTGACAAAAATAAAAATGTAGTGTATGATTGACATAGTTAGGAGGTTAAAATGCAAAATTCAGTAAAAGAAAAAAGAGAAGAATTAGGTTTAACTCAAGAGGAATTATCAATCAAATCAGGAGTTTCTAGACCTACAATATCAATGATTGAAAATAATGCTTTAGAAAATATTGAAAGTAAAACGATGTTAAGATTAGCAAAAGCATTAGATTGTGATATTGGCGATATTTTTTTTAAAGAAAAAGTTGTGTTTACACAACAAAGTGACGAACAGGAGTAGATAAGATGACTGTTATTTTAGTAAAAAAAGATTAGATATCATTAAATACCTAATCTAAAATCATTAATCTTCAAATCCTAGTGTGCCATCTTCTAATAAAATTATTCGTTTGTTAGTAGTCCACTCAATTTTACTAGCAGTTTGAATAACATCAATAATTAAACCATTAGGATATTCAAAATGTGAAGATATACATTCGGCAGTTTGCTTGATTTCTTTCTTGATTTCATCAAGACTATTAACTTTTGGAGTTTTAACATTAATTGCACTGCCAATACCAAATACATAATGATACATAATTTACCTCCTTTCCACAAGTATTTTAAAGGAGAAAAAATTATAAGTCAAATAAGATTATAGAAAGGAGCAATTTATGGAAACAATAATAAGTCAAACTAAAGATAGTTTAACAATTCAAGTTAAAGATGAAAATCATACTAAAGAAGAATTAGAGCAAAAAATAATTAACTATTTATATGATTTAGATGTAAATGACTATGATGCTTTAGAAATTGAATTAACAAAAATAATTTTTAAATAAAAAAGAGAAAAAGAATGATATCTAATTATTTAAGAGAATAAGGACAAACACTAAAAAAATATTATTTAGTAGGTGATAAAAATGAAAAAAAATAAGTCTGCAAAACAAGAAAATATTTTTAAAAATATAGATCCAATTAATATGATTGAATATTTAATTTATCTATATGAAAGACAAGAAAACATAAAAATAAATTATGAGATTATAAAAAATAATTCATAGTTTTAAATAATTGGACAAGTTAGGAGGATAATATGAAAAAAAATAAAGATGGAAAAACATTACAAGAAGTATTAGATGAAAATCGAGAAAAAATGTGGGAAAGCCATTTAAAAGAAAAGAAAAAACAAGAAAAAGAAATAATTATAGGGATGTTTTTAATAGGTACAATTTTAGTAGGTATATTTTATTTAGGATATTTGCAAAATTCTAAAGCTATGGAAAAATGCACACAAAATCACGATTATGATTATTGTTTAGTTAATTTATAAAGGAGGTGATGTAAAAATGATTGTACAAAAAAAAGATTGGTCACGGGGGTGCTCCAATCAAGTTGTAAATAAAAATTTACAATTAAAGTATATCTTAAAAATTAGATTATGTCAAATTGATGACATAATAAATAATTTAAAAAAAGAACTAAAGGATAGGTGTTAAGGAATGAATAAAGTAAATAGTTTTACATTTTATTATGACTATTATAACTTAATCGATACATTACCAATAGAAGATAAAAGTATTTTATTAATAGCTATTACTGATTATGTATTTAAAGATATTGAACCTATATTAACAGGACACAATCAAGCAGTCTTTAACACTTTGAAATCACAGTTAAATTTATCAAAAAACAATTCAAAAAGAAGTAAAAAAAATGAACCAAAAGCAAACCGGAAAGAAACCGGAAAGAAACCGAATGAAGAACCGGAAGAAAACAAAACAAGTGTTTTAAGTTTTAAGTTTTTAATTTCTAATTTTAAGTTTTTAAAAGATAGGGGATTGTTAAGGGGGAAGATTGAGAGTTGGATAGAGTACAAAGATGAAAGAAAAGAGCAATATACTGAAACCGGATTAAAGTCTTTACTAACCCAAATCGAAAATAATACAAAAAAATATGGTGATGAAAAAATTATCAATTTAATTGATGAGTGCATGGCAAATAATTACAAAGGAATTATTTTTGACAAATTGAAAAATGAAAAGTCAATAAAGATTGAAACCCCACCAGATTGGGTTAATAAAGAAGTTGAAGAAGAATTAATGAATGACAAAGAACTTAAAGAATTTGAAAAAGAATTAAGAGGTGGACAATGATTGTAGAAATTGAAGTACAAGGCGAAAGAGTTTACTTAAAATGGGCTAAACCTAGAATACCAATGTATCACATTGTTAGAGATATTAGTGAGGCAAAGATATTTACGCAAAAAAGAGCAAAAGAATTACAAGAACGATTCAAACATAAAAAAGCGAGGTTGATCAAATGCGTGAAAAGTTAGTTTATGAATACCTTTGTAAAAATCATTTAGGTAAAAAAATTTAATTAAAAATCAAGACTTACGAAAAATCTTTAATGTGAATAGTGACAAATCAATGAGAAAAATTATTCAAAATATTCGTGAGGACAAGCAGTATGAAAAATTGGTTGGCAGTGAATCAGGTAAATCAGGAGGATTTTATATTTGTGCTACAAAAGAAGAGGTAGAAGAAACGATAAATAATACTAAACATAGAGCAAATCAAATGTTTAGAACTACAAAAATTATGGAATGGAAAAGTAAAATAGGAGGAATGAATTTATGATAAAAAAACCAAATGAATTAATTAGTGAAAATCAAAAAATAAGGATGTTAATAGCT
>CALVWH010000088.1 GCA_944364705.1 uncultured Bacilli bacterium
GTTGTTACGATGATCCAAACGACGTGTTTATCTGAAATTTTCTTACCACAAAATTTAAGAAATATCCAATATCAGAAACTTTTAAAAATGAAAAACTCTTTAGAACAGATGAAATTATTGGTTGATACCATTCAAGATGGACACATTCTTCCAGTTTATGATGAAAACAAAGAACCGGTCAATGAAAAAAACTTATTTCCTTATTTAGAAAAAAAGTATCAAAAAGCTCTCTTTTGAGAGTTTTTTTGTTTGCTTTCTTAGATAAAAAAATACTTACCATGAGGTAAGCTATTTTGACATTTTATCTTTTTTTATAAATTCTTTTAAGAGTTTTGTAAGAGCTCTTTTTTCAATTCTTGAAACATAACTTCGAGAAATATTCATATCTTTTGCGATTTCTTTTTGCGTTTTTTCTTCATCGTCGAAAAGTCCATAACGTTTCACAATAATTTCTTGCTCTTTCTCTGTTAAAACTGAAAAATATTTTTTTAAATCTGCAAGATTATCTTTGATATGCAAATCGAGAGCAAAATCTGGCTTTGGTGTTTTTAAAATATCTAAAAACGTAATTTCATTTCCATCTTTATCAAATCCAATCGATTCATTTAAACTAATATTTTTATTATTTTTTTTATTGTTGCGATAAAACATTAAAATTTCATTTTCAATACATTTTGCACAATACGTTGTCAATTTTGTTCCGTGACTTTTCGAAAAACTATCAATTCCTTTAATTAAACCAATCGTTCCAATACTAATTAAATCGTCCATTTCGTTTTCTTTTCTTTCATATTTTTTTACAATATGAGCAACCAACCTTAAATTATGTTCAATCAATTGATTTCTAGCATCTTTATCTCCTTTTTTTAGAGCATCAATATACTTTTTTTCTTCTTCTTTGGATAGGGGATCTGGAAAAACATGATTTGAATAAGCTGCAGTAAAAAAATAAAAGTCTTGAAAAAGTAACTTAAACCATTGAAACAAATTATCACTTCCTAAAAAAGCATATGTTTTTTTTTCAAAAAAATAGCTTGTCTTTTTCTTTTTTTCCATCTATAATTATAATAGAAAGGAGTAGAATATGGAAAAAGAAAACATACCATCAAGTATGATTGTTACTTGTATTGTTCTGTTAATTGCTTTAGTTTTTTGCATTTATGTGATTACCGATCAAGATCAAAAACTAAAAGACTATGCAAACGAAGACCGGCAAACACAAGGAGTTCCTACGGATATTGAAAAAGATACAAATACGGGAGGATCAGATTCTATTCATAATAGTTCTACTTATCAAAATTTTGTTCAAAACATGAAAGAAGCAAGAAATACCTATCGTTATGAAAACGGCGATACGCAATATGAAACCGTTGAATTAACAAATGGAAATGATTCTTATTCTGTTTACTTAGATCAAAACGGAAACTTGTATTTTGATTTTAGTGATACTTTAAAATCAACCTTTTCTATTCAAGAAGATCCTTATTTAGGATTAACAAACGTATTAAGTTTCTATGTAATTGAAGTTGGTTCTTCTAAGTTTGATGAAATTTATGCGATTTTAGAAAATGGAACGGTAACAAGAATTGCGATTGAAGGAGCAATGGAAGATAAAAAAATTCTAGTAGAAGAAAACTATGGAAACAAAAAAGAGATTGTTGCAGTTTTACCAGGATTGACGGAAAATTCACCAAGTCCTAGATTTTTAGATGTTTATGGAAATCTTACCAAATAAAAAAATGTCATTGACATTTTTTTTAATGCTTTCCTACAAAGAAGAAAACGTAAGTAAGACACACAATACCAAAACTAAGGGTTAAAGTAGCAAGCACCAAAGCATTAATGAAGCCATGTTCTTGATCAGGAAGTAAATTATGGCCATTGCTTAATACTTTTGTTTTCGCATTCGTATAACCACCTTCTTGCTGTTTTTCTTGTTTTACATAATCAAGCAAAACTTTTTTTTCTGCTGGTTCGATGGATAAATTTTGAATTTGTCTTTCATAATCTGGATGATTTAAAATTTGATTTAAAATAGAGTAGTTTAAAAAAGAATATTTTAGCAAAATTTGTTCGACACTTAATTGATTTTCTGGACTTTTGATATACTCTTTTTGAAGAGCCAAAAAAGGATTGTTATTATTTTCATAGAATCTTTCAAAATATTCAAAAATCTCATGAAAGTCTTTTTCATTTAACGCTGCGTATTCTTTGCTATCCCGAATAAAATTAATAAGATCATCTTTTGTTTGAAATTGTTTTTGATCGATTTTATCTTTTAATAAATTGATTAATTTTCTTGTATAAGAATTATGTCTTTGTTCGAACTCTTGAAAAAGATTTTCCATAGTATCACCTTATTTTACTATATCATATTTTTTCTTTTTTTCCAAGGTAGATTTTTTAATAATCCATCTTTTTTTACCATATAGTAAAATAGGTGATCCTATGCATAGAAAATTTATAAAAAAGTTTGTTCTTCGTTTGTTTTTTTCTACGATTCTTGTTCTTATATGTTTAATTTCGGTAAAAAAATATCCACAAGCAAAATCTTTTTTACAAAAAGAAGTTTATGAAAAAAACATAAATTTTTCTGCGATTGATAACGTTTATAAAAAATATTTTGGTTCTTCTTTACCATTTAAAGATTTTTTTGAAAAAGAGAAAGCTGTTTTTCAAGAAAAAATAGAGTATGAAGAAGAAAGTAAATATTTGGATGGGGTTTCCCTTTCTGTAACCGATCCTTATTTGGTTCCCATTTTAGAAACGGGAATGGTTATTTTTATTGGAGAAAAAGAAGGATATGGAAAAACGGTTATTTTAGAAGGAACCGATGGAGTAGAAATTTGGTATGGAAATTTATCGGAAGTGAACGTTGAATTATATGATTTAAAGGAAAAGGGCGAATATTTAGGAAGTGCGAAAGGAAACCTTTATTTGGTTTTTAAAAAGGATGGAAAGGTTTTAGATTATAAGAACTATCTTTCATAAAATCGAAATTCACCCTTTTTTTTATTTTTCTGCTTTTTTATGTATCATAACTGGTCATTTTAAAGGGTTTTCTTATTTGACATTTCTTGTCCTTTTTCACGAATTTGGACATGTATTTACTGGATGGCTTTTTCACTGGAAAATCACAAAAGTAAAAATATTACCTTTTGGTGGTATTAGTTTTTTTGAGCATCCTTTAAATGTTCCTTTAAAACAAGAAGGAATGGTTGCGATTAGTGGTCTTATTTTTCAAAATATTGGTTATTTGCTTCTTCCAGAGAAAGATCTCATTTTTCAGATTCATATCGGACTTTGCATTTTTAATTTCCTTCCGATGATTCCTTTAGATGGATCTAAAATACTAGCTGTTTTTTTTCAATTGTTTTTTTCTTTTAAAAAAAGCTATTATTTTCTTTTTTTCGTTTCCATTTTTCTTTTTTTATGGTTTCTTTTCTTTTCTTCTTTTTCTTTATTTTTTCTTTGTACTTTTTCTCTTCTTCTTTTTGAAAGCTTTCGTTTTTTTAAAAAAATTCCTTATTATTTTCATCGTTTTTTATTAGAAAGATATCTTTATGATTTTTCTTTTTCTAAATTAAAAACCATAAAGAACGTATCTCAAATGAAACGAGGATATGAACATTTGCTTCTGATTTCTGGAAAAAAAATCCGAGAAAAAGTTTTTTTGGAAAAAATATTCGTAAAAAAGTAAGAAAAAGCCTTTCTTTATTTGACTTTCTAGAAGATGTGTGCTAAAATTAATTACTGTGTAAGGCCTCTAGCTTTACAACCGCACGAGTAAAGGTTTTTAAATGAGAAATCATACCTTATAGGCGAGTCTGAAACATAAAGGAGGTAAAAAAATGAAAGCAATTATTGTAACTGGTGGAAAACAATATTTAGTAGAAGAAGGAAAAGAAATTTTTGTTGAAAAATTAAATGTAGAACCAGGACAAACGGTAACGATTGAAGATGTATTAATGCTTGATGGAACGGTTGGAACTCCAAAAGTTAAAGGAGCTTCTGTAGAAGCAGAAGTTGTAAAACAAGGAAAACAAAAGAAAATTCTTGTTTACAAATATCGTCCTAAGAAAAAATATCGTAGAACGCAAGGACATCGTCAACCATATACAAA
>CALVWH010000089.1 GCA_944364705.1 uncultured Bacilli bacterium
TGTATGAAGTTGGAAAAATCGAACAATTAAACATTTTAAATCGCTGGCGTATGAATAATCCAATGTTATCTTTACAAGCACCGGTAGGAATTGATGAAAATGGAGAACTATTTAAATTAGATTTACACGAAAAAATGCATGGGCCACATGGATTAATTGCCGGAATGACCGGAAGTGGAAAATCCGAATTTATTATTACGTATATTTTATCCATGGCTATTAATTATCATCCATCCGAAGTAGAATTTGTTTTAATTGATTATAAAGGTGGAGGACTTGCTGGAGCTTTTGAAAATAGAGAAACCGGATTAAAACTTCCACATTTAGCAGGTACGATTACCAACTTAGATGAAAACGAAATGAGTAGAGCTTTATTATCCATTGAATCGGAATTAAAAAGAAGACAACGGTTATTTAATAAAGCAAGAGAATCCTTAAACGAAAGTACGATTGATATTTATAAATATCAAAAATTCTACCGCGAAGGAAAAGTAGAAGAACCAATGCCTCATTTATTTATTATTTCCGATGAGTTTGCTGAACTAAAAACACAACAACCAGAATTTATGGAACAACTTATGAGTACTGCACGGATTGGACGTTCGTTAGGAGTTCATCTTATTTTAGCAACCCAAAAACCAGCCGGTGTGGTTAACGATCAAATTTGGAGTAATAGCCGGTTTCGTGTTTGTTTAAAAGTTGCAGAAAAATCAGATTCTATGGATATGATCAAATCTCCACTAGCAGCCTCTTTAAAACAAGTAGGAAGATTTTATTTACAAGTTGGTTATAATGAATTTTTTGGACTTGGCCAGTCTGCCTATTCTGGAGCAGCTTACTATCCAACCGATGTCATCAAAAAACCAATCGATAAAAGTATTCGTTTTGTAGATAATGTAGGAAATACGATCAAAGTAATCGAAGAAAATGTACAAAAAATAGAATCAAAAGGAGAACAATTACCAAATATTGTCACTTATTTATCTTCTTTAGCAGAAAAAGAAAACATTTCCGTTCATCCACTTTGGTTAGATAAAATACCAGCTTTCATATGGATTGAAGAGTTAAAAAAGAAATATTCTTATCAATCAAAACCATATGTTTTAAATCCAGTTCTTGGAGAATATGATGATCCAAACAATCAAGCAAAAGGATTGTTTACGTTAAATTTAACAGAAAATGGAAATACGATTATTTATGGAAATAGTGGAAGTGGGAAAATTGATGTTTTGAATGCGATGATTTATTCGATTATAACCATGCATTCTCCAGAAGAAGTTTGGTTTTATCTTTTAGATTTTGGATCGGAAACTTTACGGATGTTCCGAAATATGCCACAAGTTGGGGATGTTGCCTTTTTAGATGATAAAGAAAAAATTGAAAATTTATTAAAAATGTTACAGGAAATGATTGACGAAAGAAAAAAACTTTTAGCACCTTATAATGGAGATTTTGCTTATTATCAAAAAACCGCAGAAAAAAAATTACCAACGATTCTTGTTCTTATGAACAATTACGAAGTATTTAAAGAAACTTATACAGACTATGATGAACTTATTTTCCAAATTAGTAGAGATTGTCAAAAGTATGGAATTTTGTTTGTTTTGACTACAACGGCATTAAATGGGGTTCGTTATAGTATGGTTCAAAACTTTAATACCAAAATTGCTTTACGGTTAAATGATCGTATGGATTATATGAATATTTTTGGAAGCAATGAAAAAATTGTTTTAGCAAAATTCAAAGGTCGTGGAATTTTATTAAAAGATCATTTATATGAATTTCAAACCGCACACATTTGTGAAGAAGATCATCTGCAACCTTTGTTAGAAACTTTAAGTACGAAATTAAATCAATATTATCCAAAACTTGCAAAACCAATTCCGGTACTACCAGAGAATATTACGGCTGATTTTATTCGTCCTTATCTAACAACGTTAGATCATATGCCAATTGGTATGGCAAAAAACACGTTAAAAATAAATACGTATGATTTTAAAAATCAATATCTTACTTTGATTACCGCAAATGAGTTAAAAGATATGATTCCATTTGTTACAACGCTTCATGTATCGATTTCTGCTTTACAAAATACAAAATCTTATATAATAGATACAAAAAAAGTATTAAAATTGAAAGATAATATATATGATTATTCTGAAAAATTCTTAGGAGATCTTGCCACCTTCTTGACACAAAAGGAGAATCTTGTACTTACCATTTTTGGATGGACGGATTTTTTAGGACTTATTGATAAAAATTATTTTTTCAATTTCTTGAAACAAAATGTTCATAAAAATTTATCGTTTCTTCTTGTTGATACTGCTAATAATTTAAAGAAATATCAATTTGATGATTGGTATACAAATTTAGTGGATCCTTCCAATGGTATTTGGATCGGAAATGGAATTTTCATGCAAAATATTTTAAAAACACAAACGTTTAATAGTAATTTAAATAAAACGATTCCAACAAGTTTTGGATATCATGTACGAAATGGAA
>CALVWH010000090.1 GCA_944364705.1 uncultured Bacilli bacterium
GAACAAAGTGAGTTCATGAAACCCTTGCTTTTTAGATTTCATCGATTATGCTATGACTACAAACAAGGTTTACCTTTGTTTGTTATCCACATTATAAATCGGTATCATTTTAACTAATGTTTAACATGAGATTCTATGTTTTTATTAATTCCAAGCATACTTCCAAACGTTAAAATAAAAGCTAGAAGAAGTTGAAATAAGAAAAAAGGAAGATCGTATGAGGTTTTAAAAAAGACAATATCGATTATGTTCAAAAAAAGTAAAAATAAAGCACTTAATTTGATTCCTTCTAACCATCCGTTTTTTGTACTTTTTTTTCCATTTTTATACCCACAAAGAAATGTACCAATTAATAGAAAAATAAAATTGAAAAGACTACTTGTTTTCGCAGATAAAACGTTTATGTAATGAAAAATAGTCGTAAAACTTAAACTGATAAGTAAAAATATCATAAGAAATAAAAGACAAACTCCATATTTTTTTAAATCTTTCATTAAATTCACCTAATAAACTTTATGTGATTGGTATAAAAAAAGAACGAGTTTATCAAAATAAAATAGGTGATTTTTATGTATCTTTCGCTAATTTTTCGAACTCTTTTTTTCCTTTGTTTCTTTTCTCTTTGTTTTTGGGTTTTTGGAAAAGAAAAAGATATTATTTTTTTTGATAAACTGTTTTTTACCTGTTTCTCTTTTTTAGGAATTTTAGGAATTGTCAATACAGAAGAATCTTTCTTTTTATTTTTTATTCCTATTGTTCTTCTTATTTTATTGAAACTTTTTTTTGATCATTTTCATAAAGAAGAACCGGAAGAAACGATTTCTTTTTTAATTCATAATGGAAAAATTAACTTTTCAAAATTAGAAGAACTTTCTTATCCTTTAGAAGATTTTGTGGAAGATTTAAAAAGAAATCATGTGACTTGTTTAGAAGAAGTGAAAGAGGCTTATCAAGAAAAAGATGGAACGTTAATAGTTTCTAGAGGAACTTTAGATTATCCATATCCATTGATTTTTCAAGGAAAGATTTTTTTTGAATGGTTACATTATTTGGGAAAAGATGAATATTATATTTATCAGTTATTAAAAGAAAAAAATTTATCTTTGGAAGATATTTATTATGCGTTTTATGCGAAAGAAAAAACGTTTATTATTACAAAAAAAATGTCATTTCGGTGACATTTTATTTTTTGATATCCATTATTACGGGTAAAATAATTGGTTTTCTTCCAGTCTTTTCATAAATATAACTTGTTAGATTACTGATAATTTCAGATTTTATTTCGGTATAATTAACTTTTTCTTTCATTTTGTTTTCAATGGCTTTTTTACTAATAAACTCCAAATTCTTTAGTAATTCTTCGTTTTCATTGACTAAGACAAATCCTCTTGTGGTAATGTTTGGTTTATTTAGTAATTTTTTATGATTCATATCGATGTTTGCGATGACAACGACAATTCCATCGTTTGCCATAATATTACGGTCTTTGATGACTGCATTTCCAACTTCACCAATTCGGTTTCCATCTACATAAATGTCACCAGCTTGGATATAACCATCTTTACGAATGGCTCCTTTATACATCGATAAAACATCACCATTATTTAAAACAAAGGTATTTTCTTTTGGAATATCACATAAAACCCCAAGGTCAGCATGTTTTTTTAGCATTCGATATTCTCCATGAAAAGGCATAAAGTATTTAGGTTTCATAAGACGAATCATTAATTTTAATTCTTCTTCGCTTCCGTGTCCACTGGTATGGATATCGGATAAAGACGTATTGGTATAAACATTAACCCCTTTCATGTAGAGTTTATTAATGGTTCTAGAAATACTAAGGGCATTTCCAGGAATGGTACTAGAAGAGAAAATCACTAAATCGTTTGGTATTAATTTAATTTGTTTATGAGATCCATTGGCAATTCTAGAAAGGGCCGCTAATGGTTCTCCTTGACTTCCCGTACATAAAATACAAACTTTGGAAGGAGGAAGATGATTTGCTTCTTCTGCAGAAATAAATAAGCTTTTATTTTTTATATAGCCACCTTCGATGGAAATTTCAATATTATTTTCCATACTACGTCCGAAAACAACAATTTTTCGATGATTTCTTGCACAAGTATCAACGATATGTTTTAATCGGTAAATATTAGAAGCAAACGTTGCGATAATAATTCTTCCTTTATGTCTCCCAAAAATTTCTCCTAAAGCTTCATCTACTTTTGATTCACTATTACTCATTCCTTCGTTTAAAGCATTGGTACTATCACTTAAAAGTAAAGTAACACCTTTTTTTCCAATTTCGGCCATTTTATGAAGATTTGCCATTGGTCCAATTGGCGTAAAATCAAATTTAAAATCTCCGGTAGTAACAATCGTTCCATTGCTTGTATGAATACAAATTCCGTGAGAATCTGGAATCGAGTGGGTTGTTCTAAAGAATTCCACTTCCATATCTTTAAACTTTACCTTGGTATTTTCATTATAAATAATAATATTTTTATAAGTAATATTGCGATCTGCTAATTTTTTCCGAATTAATGCTGCAGCCTGATTAGGTGTATTAATAAAAGGTATTTTTATATTTTGAAGTAAAAAAGGAATTCCTCCAATATGATCTTCATGTCCGTGTGTAATAAATAAAGCTTTTATTTTTTTCTCGTTTTCTTTTAAAAATGTAAAGTCTGGAATAACATAATCAATGCCTAAAATTTCTCCTGCTGGAAAAGTAATTCCAACATCCGTTATAATAATTTGGTTATTATGCAT
>CALVWH010000091.1 GCA_944364705.1 uncultured Bacilli bacterium
AAAATCAATGAACAATTAGTAGAAATTGAACAAAAAGAAACGATTATTTCAAAAGAATTAAAAGAAAAAATGCTTGTCATTCCACAAATGATCGACGATTCTGTTCCAATTGGAAAAGATGATTCTGAAAACGTAGAAATTGAAAAATTTGGAGAACCAATAATTCCTTCTTATGAAATTCCATATCATGCGGATATTTGTAACCAATTAAATGGACTTGATAAAGAAAGTGCTGGAAGAACTTCTGGAAATGGGTTCTATTATTTAATGGGTGATGTTGCAAGACTTCATTCTGCCATGTTAACTTATGCTAGAGATTTTATGATTAATAAAGGATTTACGTATTGTGTTCCTCCATTTATGATTCATAGTGATGTTGTTAGTGGAGTTATGTCTTTTCCAGAAATGGAAGCAATGATGTATAAAATTGAAGGGGAAGATTTATATTTGATCGGAACTAGTGAACATTCGATGATTGGAAAATTTAAAGATCAAATGATAAAAGAAGAAGAACTTCCAATTACCTTAACATCGTATTCTCCATGTTTCCGAAAAGAAGTTGGGGCTCATGGATTAGAAGAAAGAGGACTTTATCGTGTTCATCAATTTGAAAAACAAGAAATGGTTGTTTTATGTAAACCAGAAGAAGCGATGGATTGGTATAACAAAATGTGGAAGTTTACTGTAGAATTTTTTAGAAGTTTAGACATTCCGGTTAGAACTTTAGAATGTTGTTCTGGAGACTTAGCGGATTTAAAAGTAAAATCTTGTGATGTAGAAGCATGGAGTCCAAGACAAAAGAAATATTTTGAAGTTGGATCTTGTTCAACGCTTGGAGATGCCCAAGCTAGAAGATTAGGAATTCGAGCAAAAGGAGAACATGGAAATTATTTGGTTGCTACTTTAAATAACACTGTTCTAGCAACCCCAAGAGGTTTAATTGCTTTTTTAGAAAACAATTATATGGAAGATGGAAGCGTTCGCATTCCAGAAGCTTTAAGACCATATATGGGTGGAAAAGAGAAAATAGAAATCAAAAAATAAATTTTTCTTTTTTTTAATGAAAAATATTAGATATTATAAAATAAAAATAGAAGAATATCTTCCAATGTCGTCAATTTAAGAGAAATTTACGTTTCTCTTTTTTTATGTGATAAAATAAAAGTGAAGAATAAGGAGGTAAGATATGCAGATTTATGTTGACATAATGAAACATTTTGATAAACTTCTTAGGGATAACGAAACATTAAAGAAAGGCAAATTAAAAGATGAATATTTCACAAGAAAATCGAAATTAGGATTTGAAGAATTAATGAAGTTTATATTATCTAGAACCGGAAAAACAACATCAAACGAAATAAATAATTACTATAGCGAAATAGATAAACTTGAACAAAGTATTTCAAAACAAAGTATATTTCAAGCAAGAGAAAAGTTAAACCCATCGGTTTTCAGATATTTAAATCAAGAAATGATAAAATTTTATTATAAGAAAAATAAAATTCAAAAGAAAAATAATTATGTTTTATTGGCAATTGATGGAACAGTACTTGAAATGCCATTAAACAAAGAAACCGAAGCCAGTTTTGGATTAGTTAGAGGTCATAAAACATCTATATATACAAAAACAATGCCAAGATGTTCAGGAATATATGATGTAATAAATAATGTATATTTAGATTTTATTGTAAATCACTATACAACATCAGAAATACCTATGGCCTATGAACAAATAAAAATAGTTAAAAGAGTCTTAAACAAAGAGAAATGTATATTTTTGGCTGATAGATATTACGGAGCTACAGATTTGTTTTTATATATTGAATCGTTAGGTTATAAATATTGTTTTAGAGGGAAAAAGAATTTTTATAAACATTATTTAGATGATAGTTGTGAAGATAGTATTGTTAGCATTCCCTTAGATGAAAAATGGATAAATCGATTTAAAATAGAAGAAGTAAAAGAAAACGCTTTAAAAGAAGGAAAAATAAATATAAGAGTAGTCAGATTTAATAAATCGACAATAATAGGAAGGGAAATAGATAATGATGAGGAAATATTACTATTTACAAATTTGTCGCCAGAAGAATATAACAAAGAGGAAATAATAGAGTTATATGGAAAAAGATGGAGAATTGAAACAGGATATGGGACATTAAAAACCAAAATGGAATTTGAAAGAGTGACAAGTGAGAAACCAAATTTAATATTACAAGATATTTATTCACAAATTATAGTATATAATCAGATGTCAATCATAAAGAACATAGCGGACAAAACTATAAATAATACAGAAAAATATAAATATCAAATTAATATTAATAATTTAATATGTTTGTACAAAAAATGGCTTCCAAAAATTTTATCTAATATAAAGTTAATAAATTCTATATTAAAAACACTTATAAATAAAATAACAAAAAATAAAGAACCGATTCGTAAAAATCGATTCTTTAAAAGATGGAACACTTATATTAATAAACCTCCAACATTGAAGTTTAGAGTAGACGGTAAAAGAAACCCCACCACACATAAAACTAAAAAAGGTTACCTTAGAATCTCTCGATAATATAAGTATTCATTAATATTATATCAAAAAAAATATATTTTTCTATATTATTTTTAGCATGGACTTTTTTTCTTCAACTTTAAAGCAAAAAGACAATTATTTAAAATTTTATAATTGTCATTTTGTTTTTTGTTCTTAAATTGACGACATTGG
>CALVWH010000092.1 GCA_944364705.1 uncultured Bacilli bacterium
ATTGTTTGATTATGTAAATTGGTATAACAATGTACGAATTCACGGATCACTAAATTACCAAACACCTGTAGCATATCGTTTGGGGTTGTCCTTATAAAAATTGTCTAAAAAAGTGTTGACAATCCAATCTCATTCATTAATTTACATCTTAAATTATAAATGTTATAATGTATATTATATAAGGAGATGATAAGAATGTCCAAAATTGAAAAAGAAATTAAAATTCTTGATGTAGATGTTGAATTAATGAAAACAAAATTAGAAGAGATTGGAGCAGAATATAAAGGAAAAAAAGATCAAAAAATTTACGTTTATGACGTACCTACGTTATATTATAGATATTTAGAAATTAGAAAACTATTAAAAAGTAAAAGTTCTATTATTATAAACGCTAATATAAAAAAATTAGAAGTTCTTCTTTTAGAATATCAAGATCTTGCTTCTGAAGATGACCTATCTTTCATAGAAAAACATTTTCATTTAAAATCCGTTGAAGAAATATTAAAAAGAAATACAAAGGAAATCATAGAATTTTTAGACAATTCTATTGTAGAAAAATCATTTGAAAAATTTATGATTAATGAAAACAAATGGTTAAGACTAAGACAAAGCAATCATAAAGTAACTTTAACAAGTAAACATATATTAGAAAAAAATAAAACCAATATTCAGAATGTATTAGAAACTGAAATTGAAGTATCCTCTTTAGAAGAGGCAAATTTATTATTAGAAAGTCTTGGTATTACAAAAAGAAGTTACCAAGAAAAAATAAGATATAGTTATACATATAAATCAGCTGAAATTGAAATTGATATATGGCCTTTATTAAGACCATATATAGAAATTGAGTGTGAAGATGAAAGTATTATGAATGAAATTGTAGAATTATTAAACGTTAAAGATAAAGAAATTGTGTCATTAAATACAGAACAATTATATAAAAGAATTCATATTGATGTTCATTCTATGAGTGAATTAAAATTTTAAATAATTGTGAGAGGAGAGAATGTACAAATAATACCATAGTTGTACGTAATGATGTTTATCCTTGCTTTTTTTTATAAAAATTTTAATGTTTTACTTCTTGCATTTACTACTCAATAGGATACGTGATATAATAAAATTATCATAGTAAGGAGAAGTAGGATGAAAAAGATTTTAGAAAAAGTACTTTCGTTTTTCTTTCGATACTTTTGGTTTATCTGTATTGGAATTGTTATGCTTAACTTTTTTCTTATTATTTTGCCAAATTCAAAGAAAAACGAGAAACTAGCAGATGGATTTACCATCGAAAAATATCATGTAGACTTAGAGGTTAATGAAGATAATAAAGTCTTTGTTCAAGAAGATATTACCGTCGATTGGTACGAAGAAAATCATCATGGGATTTATAAACTTACTCCACAATGGTTAGAATATACTGGACAAGATGAAAAAACAATCAAAAGAAAATCAATCATAACCGATTTGATCGCAAAAGAAGAACCATATTCTGTTTCTTGGGTCAATAAAAAAGCACAAATTCAAATTGGTGACCCAGACCAAACCGTTTCAACCGGAGAAAAAGAATATCAAATTTCTTATACCTATGATATGGGAAAAGATCCTTTTGAAGGATTCGATGAATTTATTTTCCATGCTTTTGGTGATTATTGGGGAACCGAAATCAAAAACGCTTCCATGACCATTCATATGCCAAAAGCAATCGATGAAAATAATATTCACTTCTTTACCGATAAAAAAAGAAAAGAAGACGTTACCGAATTTGTTGATTACTTCGTTTTACAAGATACTTTATATGCAACCTTTAATCATGAAAAATACAAACAACAAAATCAAACTTTAGAAAACGCATTAACGGTAGACATCGAATTACCAGAAGGTTATTTTGTTGGTGGATCTTGGAACTATGGATGGATTTCTTTTACCATCAGCATGATCGTTTTCCTTTTAACCATTTACACAATCATTCAATGGCTAAGACATGGAAAAGATCGTTCAAAAAAAGTAGCCACCGTCGAATTTTACCCACCAGAAAACTTTTGTTCAGCAGAAGTTGGTTATCTTTATAACAAACATTCCACAAAAAAATTAACCATTTCCTTAATTGTTCAATTAGCAAGCAAAGGATATTTAAAAATCGATGAAATCGAGAAAAACAAAATTCAGATTACAAACCTTGTCCATAAACCCAAAGCCTTAGCAAAATTTGAAGATACCCTTCCCCAAAGAGTCATTCGAATAAAAAAACAAAAACCAGAAGATGAAAATTTAAGTATGAATGCAACAAGTATGATGGTTCACTTATTTAAAGAAGGAGATGTCATAGACTTAACCTTTAATTTTGATAAATTTATGGACGTTAAAGAAGAATTATTACGTGGAGGATATATTGAAATCCTTGAAGATAATTACGATGAACAACACGAAGCATTACGAAAAGAAGAATATCAAAAGCAAAGTGCACACTATCAAAAAGAATTCGCAAGGTATCAGCAAAAAGTATCCGAATATCCATTATCCGAATACGAACAAACCGTTTATGATCGTCTATTTGAAATTGGAGATGTATTCCTAATGGAGGATCATACAACCTTTTATAAGACCTTTGATCAAATCGATCGTCTATTGGATACCAATTTAAGAGACAAAGTGATCGATAAAAAATCAAGAAAACAAAGAAACCTTTCCATCGTAATCACCATTCTCGTTTTCCTTTTAAGCATGATTAGTTACTTTGGAGTAAAAGATTTAGATCCTACTTGGAATTTCCTTTATCTTCTTTCCTTTGGATGCTTCTTTATCCATGTATTCTTTACCTTGATTATGGAAAGAAAAACAAACTATGGAGAAGAACTATATGCCAAAATTTTAGGATTTAAAGATTTCTTAATCAAAGTAGAAAAACCAAAATTAGAACAACTAGTAGCTCAAAATCCAAAATATTTCTATGACATTTTACCTTATACTTATATTTTAAATGTTTCCAAAACATGGATCAAAAAATTTGAAAATATTCCAATGGAAAAAATGGATCTTGGTTCTTTCGACTTCTTTGATGATGCTTGTTTATCCAATCTATATCACGATATTTATGTACCTTCTTCCTCTGGTGGGGGATTCTTTTCCGGAGGTGGAGGATGTTCTTCTTGTGGTGGTGGAGGTTCTTGGTAAAAACTTTGGTTTTACAGTGGCATCTTAATGAAACTTGTAACTTAAAATGCCTTCATTGTTATCAAGAAAAAGAAAAAGAAGGATCCTTAGAATTTTCAAAACTAAAACATATTTATGAACAATACAAAGAATTATTAAAAAAATTAAATTATCAAGGACACATCAATTTAACTGGTGGAGAACCTCTTTGTAACCCTTATTTTTATCAAGTCTTAGAAATGATTCAAAAAGATTCTGACTTTATTTCGTTTTCCATTTTATCTAATGGAACTTTGATTACCGAAGAGACTGCAAAAAAAATAGGGAAGTACCATCCAAAATACATCCAAGTAAGTTTAGAAGGTGGAAAAAAAATCAATGATTTTATTCGTGGAAAAGGTACGTATAAAAAAATTGCAGAAGGAATTAAAAACTTAAAAAAAGAACATATTTTTGTTTCTTTATCCTTTACCGCAACTAAAGTAAACTATAAAGAATTTCCAAAAGTTGTAAAATATGCAAAAAAATATCATGTAGATAATGTATGGTCGGATCGATACATTCCTTTAGGAGACGGTGAAGATAAAAATCTTGCTTTAAATAAAAACCAAACAAGAGAATATTTTGAACGAATGAAAAAAGAACAAGAAAAATTAAAAAAGAGTGCCTCTACAACAATTTCAATGAAGCGAGCCTTACAATTTCAAATGACTAACGATTTTGCTTACGGATGTACGGCTGGAGATACTTTGTTAACCGTTATGGCCAATGGAGATTTGGTCCCTTGTAGAAGAATGCCAATCGTTCTTGGGAATCTATTAAACGATTCGATGATTTCATTATACGAACAAAACCCAATT
>CALVWH010000093.1 GCA_944364705.1 uncultured Bacilli bacterium
GGCTTATGTTGTTGGAAGTAATTTATATGTATGGAATCCAGATTTAAATACTTGGAGTAATACAGGAGTTATTGCTGGTCCAACGGGACCAACAGGGGCTACCGGACCAAGTGGAGTAACCGGACCAACCGGAGCTACTGGACCAAGCGGAGTAACTGGACCAACAGGACCAACGGGACCAACTGGACCGACTGGACCAACAGGAGCTACCGGACCAACCGGACCATAGGATTGGGTGTATTTCATGAAAATTGTTGTTTATGCAATAAGTAAAAACGAAGAACAATTTGTTGATCGTTTTTGTAAAAAAGCAAAAGAAGCGGATGCAATTTATGTTTTAGATACTGGGTCAACAGATAAAACCGTTGAAAAGTTAAAAGAAAATAATGTTCACGTGATTCAAAAAGAAATAAAACCATGGCGTTTTGATGTAGCAAGAAATGAATCATTAAATATGATTCCAGAAGATGTTGATTTATGTGTTTGTTTAGATTTAGATGAAGTAATTGAAGAAGGATGGAGAAAAAAAGTGGAATCTATTTGGAAAGAAGGCATTACAAGAATTCGTTATAATTATATTTGGAGTTTTGATGAATACCAAAATCCAGCCGTAAATTTTTACTCTGATAAAATACATACAAGAAAAGATTATTATTGGACACATCCGGTTCACGAAATTTTGACATTTAAAGGTACCGAAGAACAATACGTTACCTTAGAAGAACTTACCGTGAAACATTATCCGGATCCGACGAAATCTAGAAGTTCTTATTTAGAACTTCTAGAACTATCGGTAAAAGAAGATCCTTTGGATGATCGTAATATGCATTATTTAGGAAGAGAATATATGTTCCGTCAAAATTATGAAAAAGCAATTGAAACATTAAAAAAACATTTAACGTTAGAAAAAGCAACTTGGAAAGATGAACGATGTGCTTCCATGAGATTTTTAGGTCGTTGTTATCAAGCATTAGGAGATGATGAAAATGCAGAAAAATGGTTTCAAAAAGCAACCGAAGAAGCTCCATATTTAAGAGAACCTTTTGCAGAATATGCAAACTTGAAACTAAAACAAAAACAATATGAAGAAGCAGAAAAATTATATAAACAAGCCTTATGGATTCCTAAAAATACAAAAAATTATATAAACGAACCATTTTGTTACGATGGAACCATTGAAGATAATCTTTCGCTTTGTCTTTACTATTCTGGACAAATCGAAGAATCCTTTGGTTATGCTTGTAAAGCATTTAAAGCAAAACCAAAAGATGAAAGAATTAAAAATAATATAAAAATTATCTTTGAACAGTTATAAGAATTGACAACAAGAAAAATATCCTATATAATGATAAAAATAAAAAAAAAGACTTTGATGAAGAAAAGTATATAATCAAAGATAAGAATAGAAAGCTTATGTTGATGGAAATTAGGCCTTATCGATTATAGAAAGAACACTTTGGAGTCACTTACCGAACCATAAGAAGTAGGCTAAGTCGGAGGTAAACCGTTATTCATTACTAGATTTGTTAGAATCGAAGAGGGATCATAATACTTTTATGATAACATGGGTGGCACCGCGGAGACTAGTTTCGTCCCATAATAATTGGGATAAAAAACTAGTCTTTTTTGATCCATAGAAAGAGGTTATCATGAAAAAAGAAGCTTTAGAAAAAATGAGAAAAATTGCATACGCAAAAAAATTCTGCGATACCCTATTAGAATTAAACGTTGATTATCAATGGTGTATCAAACATCCAGAAGTACTCGGATGTGAAATGTCCAAACAATATTACAAAAGATACGAAACTTATATTGGGCATGATTATTCTATTTGTAAAAATCTTTTATTGCAAGAGAGAAAAGGAGAACATCGAATTTTACTAATTATTGTTGATGACACAAAAAATATCGATTTAAAAGAATTGCAGAAACGCTTTCATACAACAAAACTAGAATTTTTAAAACAAGATTTAATGAAAGAACTACTTCAAACGGTTCCTGGAAACGTTTCTGTTTTTCATGTTTTATTTGATAAAAAAAATCAAATAGAAGTATACATCGATGAAGAGTTATTACAAGAAAAACTATTAGCTTTTCATCCTTTGTATAATGGAATGAGTATTTTCTTATCCCCAGAGAATGTTCTTTCTTTTTTAAATCAAATTAACCATTCTTATAGCATCGAACAAATTCCTGAAAAAGTTAAGACATTACAGTATTCTAAGGATCTTTCTGCTTAAAAAAACAACATTTCTATTAGAAAAAAATTGAACTTTCTTTTATTTTTGATATAATAAAACATGAGAGGTGATAAAAATGACCAATAGCGAATTAGCAACCCTTATGTTTCCAAATGTGAAACATGATATTAGTTATTATGAAAATTTATATCCAGAAAGAAATTTACCAAAAGGAGCCGTCGTTTCTAGATTTGCACCAAGTCCAACTGGATTTGTTCATATGGGAAGTATGTTAACCGCATTCGTAGAAAGCAAAGTACCAAAAGATACCAATGGCGTATTTTATTTACGAATTGAAGATACCGATGGAAAACGAAGCGTAGAAAACGGAATTCAAGGAATCGTGGATGACCTTAAAAACTTTGAAATTGAAATCGACGAAGGAATGATTAGTGAAACTGAGTCAAAAGGAAACTATGGACCATATATTCAGAGCCAGCGAAAAGAAATTTATGATACGTATGCTAAATACTTAGTTTCTGAAGGACTTGCTTATCCATGTTTCTGTACCCCAGAAGAAATCGAAGAAATTCGGCAAGTACAAGAAAAGAAAAAAATGCGCATCGGTTACTATGGAAGATGGGCAACTTGCAAATATTTATCCAACGAAGAAAGAGCAGAAAGAATCAAAAGAGGAGACCCATATATTGTTCGGCTAAATTCCCCTGGAAACTTTGAAAACAAAGTAATTTTAAATGATTTGGTCCGTGGAAGAATCGAACTTCCAGAAAACGATAATGATATCGTTTTGATTAAAAGCGATGGATTACCACTTTATCATTTTGCTCATGTGATTGATGACCATTTAATGCATACCACCCATGTTATGCGTGGAGAAGAGTGGATCCCTTCTTATCCAATCCACGATCAACTATTTAAAATCTTTGGGTTTGAAAAACCAAAATATGCGCATTTGGGATTGGTTATGAAAATCGATGAAGATGGAAGCCGAAGAAAATTATCCAAACGAAAAGATCCAGAAGCAGCCGTTAGTTACTATCATAAAAAAGGAATTCCAGTCGAAGC
>CALVWH010000094.1 GCA_944364705.1 uncultured Bacilli bacterium
AATTTTCTTAGTAATTAATTTTATTAAAAAATATTGGACTATAAAAAAATATGAAAAAATTTGGAAAGATATAAAAAAAGAAACAAAAGAAAAAATTAAAATCATTGATGAAAAAAAATAGAGAAATCTATTTTTTTTTTAGGATTTTTTCCTCTTTTATGGAATGATGATAGGGAAAGGGGGAATTTTTTGAAAAAAATAAGTTTAAGTATTTGTATTGGTCTTTGCCTTTTTCTTACATATCATCTTTTTGCTATTGAAATTCCGAAAGAGATGAAGCGGGAAAGATTATTTTTAGAAAATCCAGTTCAAAAAATTGAAGTTTCAAAGAAAAATTTAACGATCGCACCTGCCCAAAAGAAAAGAATCGAGCATTCGGTTACAAAAACCATTGAAAAGAAGGAAGTACAAGAAAAAAGTCCACAATTTACACTTGTTTCTTTCTTTGTAGAAAAGGACCGGTTGTTTTTCGAAGGAACGTTACAAGAGAAAACAGGAAACGAACGATTTGAAGTTTTGGTAGATGATGAAAAGATTTATGAAAAAGATTCTTTAGAAGAAATCATCAAGGAAGAAATTTTGTTAACGAAAATTCCGAATGGACTTCATAAATTTACAGTTCGTGTCTTTCATGAAAATCAATTACTATTAGAAGAAAACAAAGAATTTGTCTTAAAGAAATATGAATATCAGTTAACACTATCTTATCCAAAAAGTACCAATTATTATCAGAACTTATGGATTGAAGGAAATTATGAAAGTGAAAAAGAAGTTAAATTAAAAGTAACCCTTGGAAATCATAGTTATCGATTTACAGAAAATAATTTTGAAAATGGTCATTTTACGAAAGAAATTTCTTTAAAAAATTTTGAAGTGGGAACTTATGATTTTCATCTATGGTTAGAAGATCTAGAAACAAAAGAAATTCTAATAGAAGAAATTGTACCAATTACTGTTTCTTCCAAAGAAATTGATTTGGAACTTGAACTGCCAGAAGATCCTCTTCCATATTCTTTTCTTTTAAAAGGAACATATCAGAGTAAAGATCCAGTGATTTTACAAGCTTTTTTTGATGATCAAGAAATTACGTTTCATCAAGTAGAAAATACTTTTGAATCTCTTTTCGATTTGAAAGAATTTGAAGATGGAACTCATATGTTTTCTTTTTATCTTTATCATGCAGAGAGTAAAGAACTGTTATTAAAACAAGAAAAAAAAGTAACACTTCAAAAGTATCAAATAAAAATGGATATAAATCCATTATCCGAAAGTTATGATACGAGTGTAACCATCGAAGGAACGATCGAAAGCAATATCGAAGAGGTTGTCGATCTTTATTTAAAAGGAGAAAAAATTAGTGAAATTCCAATACAAGTGGGAAAGACAAATTTTTCTTTTCCTTATTCTTTAGAAAATCAGGAAGATGGAAATATAACTTTTTTGTTTCAAGTTGCATTTGAGGATTTTCTATGGGAAGAAGAAGTTGAAGTAAAGGTAAGTCATAAAAAAGAATTTTTTGGAATTGATATTTCTTCTTATCAAGGGAATATTGATTTTACGAAAGTGAAAAATGCTGGAGTGGATTTTGTGATGATACGGGTTGGATATCGTGGCTATAAATATCCAAATCTTGTAGAAGATGAAAAATTCTATGCAAATGCGAAAGGTGCGATAAACGCTGGTATTCCGATTGGATTATACTTTTTTTCTCACGCCATTACGGAAGAGGAGGCAATCGAAGAAGCGAATTTTGTGTTAAATAAAATAAACGAATATCAATTAAAAATTACTTATCCCATTGCCTTTGATAGTGAATTTTCTGGAGCACCAAACAACAGTGGACGAGCCGATAACTTATCAAAAATTAAGCGAACCAAAGTAGCAAAAGCATTTTTAAATAC
Source organism: uncultured Bacilli bacterium (assembly GCA_944364705.1). GTDB lineage: Bacteria > Bacillota_I > Bacilli_A > RF39 > UBA660 > RUG12867. The sequence continues at coordinate 1,902 of CALVWH010000094.1, forward strand.
CATTCGTCAAAATCAATATGTTCCAATGATTTATGCGAGTAAATATTTTTTCTATGATAATTTATCACGTACTTCTTTAACCGATTATGATACTTGGCTTGCACATTATTTTAATGGAGCACCACAAATAAAATCAGATTATAATGGAAAATATCAAATGTGGCAATATTCTTCTTCCGGAACCATTCCTGGAATTCAAGGACCAGTCGATTTAAATATTAGTTATAAGAAATATTGAAAAGATATTTCTTTTTTGTTATACTATAAATTATGATATGAGGTGCCGTAAGATGAAAAAGAAGTGGAAAATTTTTGTAATCGTTATTGGAATTATTCTTATGTTTGTTGTTCTTTTTTTTATCCTTTCTTTTATGAAAGAAGTTCAGGAAGATCAAAAAGAAACAAAAAAAATTATGGAAAATATCAAAAGCGAAGGAGATGCTTTATCCAAAACCGTAGAAGAAATTGCGCCAATTCGGGAAGAATTTTATAAAATAAAACAAGATATGGAATTTTTAGATACGATGCAAACCTATGTAGATCCTATGAATGAAGTAATGGATCGTTATGAAACGACAATGAAAAACATTGAAAAAAATTCTAAAAACTTACAGGAATGGTGTAAATCAACGTATGTGGATAAAACGGTCAATAATGCTTGTGATGTTTTTCGTCAAGAATATGAAGCAGCAAACAATTATTATATAAAAGATCTTATGGTGTATCAGGACGTTCGAAAGGCATACGAAACAAATTTTGCGGCTAGTGAAAAGAAATTAAAAGAAAAAGATTTTCTTTTCTATCGTACGTATATTGACTATGATGAAGATGGAATGTTTTTAGGTGGTAACGATGAAAAAACAAATGAGTAAAGCGAAAATTTTTTGTTTATCCTTTTTCTATTCTGGACTTATGGGAATTTCTATGTTTGCTCTTTTACTTTATGGTCCTTATTCTGGATTTCGCAATTGGCTTGTAACAACAGCGATGACAACGATGAATCATAAGTATTTAGCAACTTCTTTTTATACAAATGAAACGATACAAAAAATTTTAGATCAAAATCAAGTCATCGAAAGTGAAGAAAAAGTGGATCTTAGTTTAATTGAATTTAAGGATTATGATCATACCATGGTGACTTATAAAAATAAGTATGATAAAGAAATTTTAACCAAAGAAGAAGGAAATGATTTATATAAAGTAATCCCGATTGAAGGAGATGGCCTTCGAGGATATTTGGTTGCGATTTATGATCCTTCCAAAGTAAAATTAGTTCCTAGTAAACATATGGGGACGGATGGGGAAATGTTAACGTCGATTGCACAAAGAGAAAATGCTGTTGTAGCTATGAATGCCAGTGGTTTTCTTGATCCAGAATATCAAAGCAATGGAGGAATTCCTCATGGGATTGTAATTTCCGATGGAAAACTTTTAGCAAACAATCAAAAAGCACCTTTTGGTGGTGGACTTGTTGGATTTACAAAAGATAATAAATTAATTTTAGATCGTTCGATGACTGCCCAAGAAGCACTTAATCAAGGAATTCGTGATGCGGTAGAATTTGGACCATTTTTGATCGTCAACGGAGAAGCATCCTTTATTCGTGGAAATGGGGGATGGGGAGATGCTCCAAGAAGTGCGATTGCTCAAAGAAAAGATGGAATTGTTTTATTTTTGGTTATGGATGGACGAGATTATGTTCATGGAATTTTAGGTGCTGATATGGTCGATATGACCGAAATTTTAATGAATTATGGAGCTTATAATGCCGTAAATTTAGATGGTGGAACATCTTCTGGTTTGGTCGTAAATCATGAGTTAATCAATCATCCCGTGAATGGTAGTGGAAAAAATAAGACAAGAAAAATTCCAAATGCTTGGATTGTTACAAAATAAATTACAAAAAAATTTGAATCATGGGGTGTAATAAACAAGTATATAAATTATAGTTTTTTCCTATTTTTTTATAATAAAACGATCTTACTTAATAAAGTCCTTGTCAAAAAAAGAGGACTATGTTATGATAACAAAAGAAAGAGAGTGTTTTATGAAGAAGAAAATCGCAGTTTTAATTCCTTGTTACAATGAAAGTAAAACGATTGCTAAAGTTGTAAAAGATTATAAATCCGTTCTTCCGGATGCGGATATTTATGTTTACGATAATAATTCGACGGATCATACCGATGAGATTGCTAAAAAAGCAGGAGCAATTGTAAGATATGAATATAAACAAGGAAAAGGAAATGTTATTCGGACCATGTTTCGGGAAATTGAAGCCGATTGTTATTTAATGATTGATGGAGATGATACGTATCCAAAAGAAAATGCCAAAGAAATGTGTGATTACATTTTAGAAGGCAAAGCAGATATGGTGATTGGAGATCGTTTATCTTCCACATATTTTACAGAAAATAAAAGACCATTTCATAATTTTGGAAATCGCATTGTTCGCTTTTTAATTAATAAATTATTTAAAAACAATGTCAAAGATATTATGACTGGATATCGTGCCTTTAGTTATGCTTTTGTAAAAGGATTTCCAGTGTTATCTAAAGGATTTGAAATCGAAACGGAAATGACCATTCATGCAGTAGATAAAAATTTCAAACTGGTTGAAATCCCAGTTTCTTATAGAGATCGACCAGAAGGAAGTGTATCAAAATTAAATACTTATAAAGATGGTTTTAAAGTGTTAAAAACGATTGCGACTTTATTTAAAGAATATCGTCCAACATTGTTTTTTAATTTAATTTCCTTATTCTTATTGATCTTTGCTTGTATTTTAGGATTCCCAGTTATTTTGGAATATTTTGATACCGGTCTTGTTCCAAAATTTCCAAGTTTAATTGTTTCTTGTATTTTGCTTGTACTTGCGATCTTACTTTGGATTACTGGAATTATTTTAGAAGTGATTAATAAAAAATATCGGCAAACGTATGAACTTTTATTAACCGAATTACTCCAAAAGAAAAATTCTTAAGCATTTAAGAATTTTTTTATTTGATCATATTTTTTAAATTTTCAATACCACTTTTTTCAATTCTTGAAATCTGTGCTTGACTAATTCCTAATTCCTTGGCAAGTTCCATTTGCGTTTTTCCAATAAAATATCGTTCTTTTAATACATATTGTTCTTTCTTTTTGATTTTATTTAATGCATCTTTTAAAGCAATTTTCATATCCAAAGAATAAGGACCTTCTTTTTTTTCTAATTGATCTGCTAAATAAATGGTATCGCCACCATCGTTATAAATCGGTTCATACATACTAATGGTATCTTTTAAAGATTCTAAAGCATTATTCATTTCAAATTCACTGAGATTTAATAGCTCCGATAGTGTTTTATTGGTCGGTTCTTTTCCATATTTGTTTGTATATTCTTCTTTTGCTTTTAAAATCTTATAAGCAGTATCCTTAATACTTCTAGCAACTCGAATAGAACTATTATCTCGAAGATACCGTTTGACTTCTCCTAAAATCATAGGAACTGCATAGGTTGAAAACTTTACTTCATGAGATAAATCAAAATTATCGATGGCTTTAATAAGACCAATACAACCAACTTGAAATAAATCATCCATATTATCCGTTCGGTTGTTGTACTTTTTTAAAATCGATAAAACAAGTTTTAAATTCCCGTTTACAAGTTCATCTTTTGCTCTTAAGTCACCTTGCTTTAATTTTTGAAACCATTCGGTCATTTCTTCACTTGTTAAAACTTTAATATTCGCAGTATTCACGTTCGCAATTTCTACCTTGTGACGTGACATTGAAATCTCCTTTCCTTTTATCATGAAGAAAAGAGAGTTGTTTTATACATTTTTTTACATTGTATTTTTTCTTAAAACTTTGTATAATAAAAAAAAGAGAAAAGGTGAGGATATGCCAAGATTTAGTATTATTGTTCCTATTTATAATGTCGAAAAATATTTAACTTCTTGCTTAGAAAGTATTCAAAAACAAACATTTTCTGATTTTGAAGTTTTAATGATTGATGATGGAACGAAAGATGGAAGTAAAAAAATTATGAAAGCGTTTGAAAAAGATAAACGATTTCATTCTTATCATAAAGAAAACGGTGGACTTTCCGATGCTCGCAATTATGGAATCGAAAGAGCAAAAGGAGAGTACTTACTATTTGTTGATTCGGATGATGCGATTCAAAAAGAATTATTGTTTCATTTAGATGAGGAAATTCAAAAACATCATCCAGAAGTTATAAAATTTCAAATTATGGTTCTTGGAAAAGAACAAAAAGAAGAAACCGTAAATTCTTTTTCTTCTTTAAATGGAGAAGAAGCCTTTGAAACTTTGATTTTAAATCCTTATTTTGTAACCGCTTGGTCTTATGCTTATCAAAGAAAATTTTTCATGAAACATCATTTTCAATATCAAAAAGGACGCTATCATGAAGATTTTGGGTTAACCCCTCTTATTATTTTAAAAGCAACTTCCGTCTCTTCCATTCCATACCTTGGCTATCAGTATTTCATAAGAGAAAACAGTATTATGACCGACCATAAGAAAACCTTTAAAAAAGCGATGGATTCTTTATATTTTTTTGATTTCCTTTTAGAAGAATCAAAAAAATTACCTTTGAAAGAAAAAACAAGAAAACTATTTCAAAGTTATCTTGCCAATACGTTATTATGTAAAAGCAAAGCGTTATCAAAAGAAGAAAAGAAATTTTTCCTTTTTGAATTAAAAAAAAGAAAAATCGATACTTTGCTTTTAGAGGATACCATCCTTCGAAAAGGAAAGAAATTTTTAATTAAACTTTCTTTACCTTTGTATGTTACTTTTTTTGTTAAAGGATCGTGATATTTTGGTAAAAATTAGTGTAATTGTTCCAGTTTATAATACAGAAAATTATTTAAAAGAATGTATCGATAGTTTAAAAAAACAAACTTTCAAAGATTTTGAAGTCCTCTTTATTGATGATGGAAGTACCGATCAAAGTCTTTCTATTTTAAAACAAAATCAAGAAAAAAACTTTTTTATTTATTCAAAAGAAAATGGTGGACAAGCAACGGCACGAAATTTAGGAATTCGAAAAGCTAGGGGAGAATATCTTACCTTTGTTGATAGTGATGATTTTATCGCTTTCGATATGTTAGAAATCTTGTATCAGAAAGCAAAAGAAAAAGATGCTGATCTTGTTATTAGTGATTTAAAGAAAGTACAAGGAGAAAAACAAACAGTTTTTTCCAATTATTTTGAAGTAAAAAAAGAAAAAAATAAAAATTATATGGTTTCTCATATGGGACCAGTCGCTCGTTTATATAAAAAAGAACTATTTATAAAAAATCAAATCTTTTTTAAAGAACACGTAATTTATGAAGATTTAGCGAGCCTC
>CALVWH010000095.1 GCA_944364705.1 uncultured Bacilli bacterium
ATACATTCATCACGTGCAATTTTTGCCAGTTTCTATTCCTCCTTCTCTTTTTAAATTTTTACTATATAATCCCAAACAAATCGATAAATACATAACTGTTCACATAAGTTCATATGCAAGCATAGTAAGTCATCCTTCTCTTGATGGGATTGCTGCAATTTTCTTTAAATCTTCGATTTCTGTGATTTTTCCTTCAACGATTCCGACTTTCATTTCTAAAAGGTTGTGATCTTTTGCGAAATCATTTACTAGTTTGATTGGAGTAACTGCATCAGCTCCAAAAGCAAGTACTTTTGGTCCTTCTAAAGTCATTCCTAAATCAATATTTAAATCGTTTAGTGCTCTTGTCGTAAGTGTGTTTTTATACACTTTAAGTTCACAATCATTTTCTCTTAATTTTCTTCTAAGTTCGGTAAGTTCTGCAGTAGAAAGTCCATTGTTATCGAACCATACAACCGAAGCAGAATTTTGAATGTTTGAAGAAATTTCATCGATTGTTTCTTGCTTACGTTCCAAAATTTTCTTATTTGCCATAGATAACCTCCTTTTCTTTCGGTTAACATAGAAAAGTCTCTATGAAATTCCCATAGAGACTCGAAAGATTTATCTTATCCTCGGTAGGAAATTAAGCATTTCGCACCTACTGTCTACGGTAACTTTCAAAACAAATTCATTATACCACAGTTTTTTCTAAAAGTCAAAACTATTGATATCTACTTTAATTCCAGGACCCATTGTTGAAGAAATTGCTACATTCTTCATATAAGTTCCTTTTACAGCAGCTGGTTTAATTTTGTTAATTAAAGATACAAAGGCTTTGATATTTTCTACAAGTTTTTGATCTTCAAAAGATACTTTTCCAACAAGAGCATGAATATTTCCATAACTATCGGTACGATATTCTACTCTACCTTTTTTAACATCTTCTACTGCTTTTTTAACATCCGTTGTAACGGTTCCTGTTTTTGGGTTTGGCATAAGTCCTTTTGGACCTAAAATACGTCCTAATTTTCCAAGTTTTGGCATCATATCAGGAGTTGCGATCATAACATCGAATCCAAACCAATTTTCTTTTTCAATTTTTTCTAGCATATCCATATCACCAACGAAATCTGCTCCAGCAGCTTTGGCAATTTCAGCATTTTCTCCTTTAGCAATTACAAGAACGGTTTTTGATTTTCCAATTCCATTTGGAAGAACCATAGCTCCACGTAATTGTTGATCAGCTTTTCTCGTATCTAGATTTAATCTTATAGCAATCTCTACCGAAGAGTCAAATTTTGTTACTGCTGTTTGTTTCACTAATTTTACTGCTTCTTCGATGCTATAAGCTTTATTTTTTTCAAAGCTTTTGCTAGCTTCTAAATATTTTTTTCCTCTTTTCATATTTCTTCCTCCTTATGTGGTTCTGCGGATTTTTCCTCCCACATAGGTTTACACCTATATGTTATTCTTCTACTTCAATACCCATGTTTTCGGCAGTACCTTTAACCGTTTTCATAGCTTCGTCCAAAGTATAACAATTTAAATCTGGCAATTTTGTTTCAGCGATTTCTTTTACTTGTTCTTTTGTAAGTTTTCCGACAATCTCTTTTTTTCCTTTGGTTGAACCTTTTTTAACATTTGCCACTTTTTTGATTAAGAATGGAGTTGGTGGAGTTTTAATTACGAAATCGAAGGTACGATCTTCATAAATCGTAATAACAACTGGTAAAATATCTCCCATTTTATCTCTAGTTGCATCGTTATATTTTGTACAGAATTCTTGCAAATTAATCCCTGCTGGTCCTAATACTGTTCCAACTGGTGGAGCTGGAGTAGCCTTTCCTGCAGGAATTTGTAATTTAATTATTTTTGTAACTTGTTTTTTGGCCACGAAAAACACCTCCTATAAATTCTTTTTCGTGAGTGGTTCAAGTAGCATCTGATCCGCTTACAGATGGTATGCCTCCCACTAAAAAACCATATATAAAATATATAGCGATTTAACTATATCACATTTTTTCTAAATTGTCTAGCTTTTTTTGTTTATAACGAAAAAAATGGCAAATGCCACTTTATGATTGTACTTTTTCAATTTCCGTAAATTCTAATTCTACTACAGTTTCTTGACCAAACAAATCTAAAATAACTTCTAATTTTTGATTTTCTAAATCAATGGATTTAATTTTTCCAAACATTCCACTAAATGGTCCACTAACAACTTTTACTGCGTCGTTTTCTTTTAGATCGTTAACCGCATCAATTCTAGAAATACCCATACTTCCTAAAATGCGATCTACTTCTTGAGGTGTTAATGGAAATGGTTTTGCTCCTTTTCCAGAAGAACCAATAAATCCAGTAACTCCAGGAGTATTACGAACAATAAACCAAGCTTCATCGGTCATAACCATTTCAACAAGAATATACCCTGGAAACATTTTCTTTACTTTTTCTTTTCCATTGCTATCAACTTCAGTTTGTTCGGGAACGATAACTCGAAAAATATAATCTTCCATTCCCATAGAACTTGCACGCATTTCTAGTTTTTCTTTTACTTCGTTTTCATGTCCTGAATATGTGTTAACAACATACCATTCTTTTTCCATTGTCTCTCCCTACTTTCCTAATGAATTTAAAAAGGCTAATAAAAGATCGGTTCCAGTAAAAAATAAAGCAAAAATAAAAATAAAAGCTAACGTGGCAGTTCCATAAATTCTCATATCTTTTTTCGAAGGAAAACGTACTCGTTTCATTTCTTCTTTTACACCAATAAAAAATTTCGCAATTTTCTTCATGTTCAACACCTCATTTTTTTCAAAATAAAAACACCTTTCCGTGCCCCATTAAGCACATCTTATCATAATCAAATTTCTTTGTCAACCTTTATTCTAACAATTCTTCTTCTTTTATTTTATTATAGTCTGAATATGTAATTTCTATGATAAATTGTTGATATTCGGTTAAATCAAGTACAACGTTTTGAACGTTTTCTTTTTCTTTGATCGTCAAAAGAACCTTTCCAGGAATTTCTTCTTTTTCTTTATAAATTTTTGAAAAAGAAGAGATTGGAATTTCATACTGAACTTCTTTTTCTCCGCTTTGATACTCAGTCGTATAAACTTCTTCTCCAAGGTCTTTCATTTTTTCAATTTTTTCTAAGGTTAGATTTTCAAAAGGAATGGAAAACGTTGTCTCTTGCCAAGATTCTCCATTTTCTTCATATAAAAGATCATCTTCCATATAATATTCTTTTTGTAGTGGCATGACCAAAAACGTATGAACTTGATTTACCCGTTTTTCTTCTACTGTAAGTTCTTTTATTGGTTCGTCTGCTTCTTCGGTATACGTAATCTGATACGTTGCTGCATAATTTGTTTGTGTTTTTGGATCTTCCTTAGGTTCTGAAGGAATTTCTTCTTCTGGATGAAACTGAAACATTGTAAATATAAATAAGAAAAATAAAAAATAAAAAGGAAAAACAATCAAAGCTTTATGTTTAGGCTCTCGGTACCACGTTCGAAAGTCTTTTATTTTCTTCCACATTATTCAAATACTTTGGATGGCAAATCGGTATGACCATGAATAAAATCAATGGCTTTCATTTTTCCTTTTCCTTCTGGTTGAATTTCAGCCAAAATAATTTCTCCATTGGATACTTTAACCCCAATTCCTTCTTCATATAAATTCGTCACTTGTCCGTTTAATAATTCTGGAAAATAGTTTTCGGTTTCATAAACTTTCCAAACTTTCATAATTTTTCCATCAAGGAAACAATAAGCACCTGGGAAAGAATTTAATCCACGAACTTGAAGACTAATGTTTCGCTTGGTACTAGAAAAATCGATTTTTTCATCTTTTCTAGTAATATTAAATGCATATGTTGCTTCGCTTTCTTCTTGTTTTGTTCGAGGTGCGGTTTGATCAATAATCGATGGTAAAGTTTCTAAAAGTAAATCTCGTCCTAAGATACTTAATTTATCATGTAACGTTGACGTGGTATCTTCCTCAGTAATTTCGATTTCTTTTTGCGTAATGATATCTCCAGCATCCATTTTTACATCCATATCCATAATGGTAACTCCGGTTTTTTTGAAGCCATTCATAATCGCTCGATGAATTGGGGCTCCTCCACGAAGTTTTGGAAGTAAAGACGCATGAACATTAATACAAGCAATGTTTACTGCTTTTAAAATTTGTATTGGCAAGATTTGTCCATAAGCACAAGTAATAATTAAATCTGGTTTTTGTAAAACGATTTCATTTGCGATTTCGGTAATCTTTTCTGGTTGATAAACTAAAATATTATGTTTTAAAGCAACTTCTTTTACTGGAGTTGGTAAAAACCCATGTTTACCTTTCTTCCGGTCTGGTTGGGTAACGACTGCTTTTACTTTATATTTTTGAATCAATCCTTCTAAAATTGGAACAGCAAAATCTGGCGTTCCCATAAAAATAATTTGTAATGGTTTTGTTACTTCGATTTCTTCTAAATTCATAGTTCCTCCTTAGGTTTATTTTATCACATTTTTTTATATTTTTAAAGGATTCATATCAATTTCTAAATTTACAAGTCGATTTTGTTTATATTGCCCTCGTAAAAAAGAAAATGGTTGAACTATTTTTTTTGTATCTTTAAATTTGATAACAATTTGATAATGATAACGATCTTGATATTTATATAAATTGGCCATACTTGGTCCTAAAAGAATTCCAACGTTTTGTTTTTCTAAGTATTGTTTTATTTTATTGCTTTCTTGTTCTGCCTTTTTTTCATCTTTTGAAATAATTTGAAGCAAAGCAAAGTTGATATATGGTGGATATTGAAGCATTTTTCGAATTTGCATTTCTTTTTGATAAAAGGTTTGATAATCATGGGTCGAAGCACATACTACACTATAATGATCCATATTAAATCCTTGAAAAATAACTTCTCCTTCTAAATGGCCACGTCCAGCTCTTCCTGCGACTTGACTAAGAAGTTGAAATGTTCGCTCACTGCTTCGAAAATCGGGAATATTTAACGTACTATCGGCATTTAAAACACCTACTAAGGTTACGTTTGGAAAGTCTAACCCTTTCGCAATCATTTGGGTTCCAATTAAGATATCATATTTTCCATCTTTAAATTCTTGAATCATCGTTTGATAAGCATTTTTTCTTCTAGTACTATCGGCATCCATTCGTAAAATGCGAGCTGAGAATTTCTTTTGG
>CALVWH010000096.1 GCA_944364705.1 uncultured Bacilli bacterium
CGAGAATCGAACTCGCGATCTTCTGCGTGACAGGCAGACGTGATAACCGCTACACCACGGGACCAATTGGTTGCGGAGGCTGGATTTGAACCAACGACCTTCGGGTTATGAGCCCGACGAGCTACCAGACTGCTCCATTCCGCGATATATGAATGGCGGAGAAAGAGGGATTCGAACCCAGGCGCCGCTCTCACGACCTACCGGTTTTCAAGACCGGTCCCTTCAACCACTTGGGTATTTCTCCATGTTGGTGCCTAGAGCCGGACTTGAACCGGCACGGAATTTGACTTCCGAGGGATTTTAAGTCCCTTGCGTCTACCAATTTCGCCATCCAGGCATCTATGTGACAACAACATCATTATATAAAAAAATAGGATTATTGTCAATATATAAATGAATTTTTTTCGCATTTTTTCTTGTTTTTTTCTTCTTTATATAATTTATGCAAAAAAAAGAAAAATAAGACTTTCTAATTTTAAATTCCTACTAATTATGAAACATTTTTTATAAAAAGTAATAAAAAGCTTGAAAAACACTACAAACAGTGTAAAATAGCAAATAGAAAGGAGAAAATATAAAGTTTTATCTTCAAAACAACAATAAGATATCACTCAAAAATCAGTAGAAGATATCATTAAATTATCCAATTATTTTCGGATAAATTAAAAAGTAAGGAGGATTCATTATGGTAGATTTTAAAAACAAAGCATATTTCAAATTAAAAGCTTTTGATAATGACGAAGGACAAAAAGTTGTTCAAGATATTTTAATAAAGAATGAAGAGGTAATCGCTTCTTTTTCATCCATGAGAGATAAGCTAATTTTTACAGATAAAAGAATTATATCCGTAAATGTCCAAGGAATTACAGGAAAGAAAATAGATTATACATCTCTTCCATACTCTAAAATTCAAGCCTATTCCGTTGAAACAGCGGGAATGTTAGATTTAGACGCAGAAATAGATATTACAATAAGTGGTTTAGGAACCATAAAATTTGAATTGACAAACAGTGCTGATATAAAAGATATTTGTATGAAAATATCTGAAAAAGTTTTAAACTAATATGTTTTTGTACAAAATTCATAACAAATTATTTTTTGATTATATAATCATAAAAAGCAATTAAAGAAAAGATAAAAGAACTTCTTTATTTTATTCTTTAATAAATAAAGTTGTTAATAATCAAAAATTAAAATACCCAAATTATCAAAATATCGATTTGAAAAAAAAGAGCGCCAAACCACCAAGTTAAAGCACTCTACACATAATAACACAACCGATTAGGGTATGCTTTTTGTGTACCCTAATTTTACCAAAAAAATATTTTTTTTACAAGATTAGAGGGATTAAAAATGAATTTAAAAATTTACGAAAAAACAAAATGCAACAGTATTTATAAACAGCATTTTCATAATACTTATGAAGTCGATCCAAATTTAGAATACGATCAAGCAGAAAAAAAGCACAGTCAATTTTAAACAATGAAGAAAAAAACATCAAACAAATTTTAACTATAACTTCCAATTTTGAAGACGGAATTGAGGAATATTATGATTATTGTTTGAAATTTGAAACCTTAAAAGTATCTTCTATGAAAAATAAAAAAATGAGGTTTAAAAATAATATTATTCCATTTTTTAAAGGGAAAAAATTTCAAAAATAACAGATAAAGATATTATTAATTTTAAAGATTTTTTAACTAAAAAAGGATATTCCACAGAAACAAAAAAAAACAATTATAAGCAATTAAAAGCCTACTTTAATTATCTCGTCAATTATAAGCAAATTTTAAATAGTAATCCTTGCTTAAAAATTAAAAATTTTAAAGAAGAAAAAATAAATATAAACTATTGTACTTTGGAAGAAATAAATCATTTATTTAAAGTTATTGAAAATGATAAAACAAAAAGCGAAGAAATCAAAGCATTGATGATTGTTGTTATTAAAATACTATTTTTTGAAGGATTGAGAATCGGAGAATTGATGGGAATTAAATTTAAAGATTTTGAGCTTGATATTTTAAATAAAAATATTATAGATGAAAAAGAAATCACTTTAAATTTAAAGCGAACCGTTTATTATACAACCGGTGGTTGGATTCTTTCTGATGGAAAAACAAAAGATTCTTTAGGGAGACTTTTTATTGGATCAAATGTTGTTAACTACTTAATAAAATATATTAGACTTATCCAAAGAAACGGAATCGTATTTAATAAAAACGATTATGTTTTCACAAATCCAAACACAAAAAAACTCTACTCTCAAGAAGGTTTAAGAGCCTATCTCAATTACTTTTTCGATTTAGCAAACATGAAGCGAAGAACGTTTCATCAATTACGACATTCATGTGGAACGTTTATGTTATCAATTGGTTATAGGTTAGAAGACGTCAAAGACAAATTACGCCATTCTAGTATTAGAACTACAGAACGATATTACGTTACATTTTACGAAAGTGTAAAAAGAGAAAGAGCTAGAGAAATAGATAAATACGCTTAAATTTATCTACTTTTTATCTTTAAGAGTTTTTATTAATTGCACTAAAAAATCCCTTATAACTTAAGGGATTATATTTCATTATGGTGTCCCGTACAGAACTCGAATCTGTGACCCTTTGATTAAAAGTCAAATGCTCTACCAACTGAGCTAACGGGACATATAAATGGCTGCCTCGGCTAGACTCGAACTAGCGAAATGCCACAGTCAAAGTGTGGTGCCTTACCGCTTGGCTACGAGGCAACTTAAAAGTGGTGGAAGGAGATGGATTCGAACCATCGAACCCGAAGGAACAGATTTACAGTCTGCCGCGTTTGACCACTTCGCTACCCTTCCAAACGTGGTGCCGGAAGTAGGACTTGAACCCACAACCTACTGATTACAAGTCAGTTGCTCTACCAATTGAGCCATTCCGGCAAATGGTGGGCGATATAGGACTCGAACCTATGACCCCCTGCTTGTAAGGCAGGTGCTCTAACCAACTGAGCTAATCGCCCAAAATGCTTTGACGTAATTAATTATATTATGTAAAAGCTTATTTGTCAATAGAATTTATCACATTTTCGTATTTTTTTGTGAATAATTAGTGAAAATGTTACATAAATTAAAAATAATAATTAGTGAAAATGTTACATCATTTATATTAATATTTTCATAAAAGGTTTTAATTATAATAATTAG
>CALVWH010000097.1 GCA_944364705.1 uncultured Bacilli bacterium
GACCAACAACATAGAAACCTAAAATGATTAAAACCCAAACTAAGGTTAACATAAGTACGGTTGGTAAAATTAATTTAATGGTACCAAAAATGGTTGTTTTTGTACTTTCATTGGTATCGTATTTTTCTAAGAAAGCAATTAAAACAATAAAATACATAAAAATTGGGGTAATTGCTTTTGCAATCCCATCGGCTACTTGGAAAATAAATTGTGTAAATTCTGGAGTGATGTTTGCTCTCATAAACAAAGGTACAACAATTGGCGACATTAACGTCCATTTTTGTAACGTATTTGGAACTAAAAGTCCTAAAAGAGTTACAAATACCATAAAAATAAGAATTAAAAAGATTCCAGAAAATTGTGTTGTACTTAAAAATTCAACTAATTTTGCAGCTACGACTTCTCCTAAATTGGTATAATTTAAAATTCCAACAAGTTGGGAAGCAAAAAAGATAAGAACAAAAACATAACCTAAATGATCAAAACTTTTGGATAACCCAACACTATAATCAGTACTACTTTTTATATTTCCAGATACTTTTCCATAAATATAACCACAAATCATAAAGATTGCTGTAACGATAAAGATAATGGAATTTTTAAATGGCGATTGATCTCCTAATAACATCGCAATATAACTATCTTGATCATGATCCAAAAGCATTCCACTAAATGGAAGTCCAGGAATAATCGAATAAAGAATAAAAACAAGTAAAAGAACAAACGTAAAATTACTATACATTAACGCAGTTTTATCAATTTTTAAGTCTTCTTCTTTTTCCGGTTTTACTTTTGGTACTTTTGGTTCTAAAAATTTTAAAACAATAATACTTCCAACAATCGTTAATACAAAAGCACTAACAACGGTAATATAAATACTAGAAAAACAGTTAAATACATAACTACTGTCTACTTCTACTCTTGCAGCAGCAGACGTTAACAATCCTAAGGAATAAGTATCATAATTAAAAATAATTCCACTTGCATACCCTACGGTCATTCCAATAAAAGAAATTAAAAGACCATACACCGGATTTTTTCCAATATATTTATATAAGACACCGATGAATGGTAATACCAAAGCAAAACTATATTCTCCAATAATACTAGATATAATACTTATAAATAAGGTAATAACCGTTAAAACTCCTAATTTTAATTTGCGAAATGGAGTAAAAATAGCTTTAAATAAACCACTTTTTTCACCAATTCCAATTCCAATTAAACTGACAATTAATAAGAACAAAGGTTCAAATAAAGATAAATTGGTTATGGTGTTACTAAGTAAATACTTAAGTCCATCTCCTGATAATATATTTTTAACGCTGATCACGGATGTTTCTAAAACTCCATTTACAATTTCTGCTTGATTTCCTTGAATTTGTAAAATGGAAAATAGAAAACTAATCACAATAATAATCAGGGTTAATATCATAATGGTAAAAACGGGACCTAATGATAATTTTTCCTTTTTTTTCTTTCTCATAGTTAACTCCTTAATAAGTGATTACTTTTTTCAATTTTTTGTTAAAATCAATTCTTGATAATAAAATTTGTCTTCCACAGTTAAGGCATTTAATTTTAATATCGGCACCGGTTCGTGTAATTTCCCATTCATTGGTTCCACAAGGGTGCTGTTTTTTCATAACAACAATACTTCCTACTTTATATTCTTTATTCATGATGAACCACCACCTGCATATAAGGAATTGAAATCTTTTTCTGATCAAATTCTTCTTTGATCGCTTTTCGAATCTTTCTTTGAATTTCATATTGTTTTAATGGTTTACAAGGAGCAGCTACTCGGTAACGAATTCCATCCGTTCCTAATTCTTCAATTCCCCAAAGTTCAATATCCCCTTTTAAACCAACAATTTCTTTCGATAACTTTGCAAATAAATTTTGTAAGGTTGTTTCTACTTTTTCTAAATTTTCTTCATATTCTACATTAACATCAATGAGTGCTAAATTATCTTGCATATTATAATTAATGACTTCTGTAATGGTTCGATTGGAAATAATAAGAACTTCTCCAGTATACGCTTTAATTTTGGTAGACTTTAAACCAAACGATAAAACTTCCCCCATAAAACAATTAATTTTTACCGTATCCCCAACACGGTATTGATCTTCAAAAATAATGAAAATTCCTGCGATGAAATCTTTTAATAAATCTTGGAATGCTAATCCTAAAACAGCAGCTCCAACCCCTAATGAGGCAATAATTGCTTTGGTATCAATGCCATAAACTTCTAATATCATTAAAAGGGCAATAATTGCGATTACATATTTCAAGATATTTTTTAATAAAGAAAAAATTGTTTTTTGTTTCTTAATATCCGCAAGTTTGGTATGTCTTAAAAGTAACGTAGCCAAAACTTTTTTTAATACTTTATAAAGTAAAATAGATCCTAAAAGAATCAAAATCGGAGCAATCACTTCTTTAGTTAAAATTTTTTCAAAAATTTCCATTAAGACTCCTTAACTTCTAAAATTTCTAAAATGCGATTTAAATCTGCTACATTGGTAAAAGAAATTTCAATTTTATTTTCTTTAATTTTTACTTTCGTGTCTAATTTTTCTCTTAACATCTCTTCTACATATTGGTATTCATTTTTCTTTTTTGGCTTCAATTTTACTTTCTTTTCTTCGGTTTCGGTGGTCATTTCTACTTTTCGAACAGGAAGTTTGTTTTCGATAATTTCTAGAGCCATTTTCTTAATTTCTTCTTCATCTTCCATTTTACTTAGAGTTCTTGCATGGCTCATCGTTAATTTTCCATCGATGACAAAGTTTTGAACTTCTTTTGGAAGTCTTAAAATTCCAAGTAAATTGGTAATATGACTACGACTTTTTCCTACTTTTTGAGATAATTCTTCTTGTGTCATTCCTAATTTTTCAATCATAGATTTATAAGCAAGTGCTTCTTCAATAGCATTTAAATTTTCTCTTTGTAAATTTTCAAGAAGAGCAATCTCCATCATTTGTTCATCCGAAAAATCACGAATGATTGCGGGTATTTTGGATAAACCAGCTAATTTCGATGCTCGTACGCGTCGCTCTCCAGCAATAATCTCATATCCTTTGATGCTTTTTTTAACAATAATTGGTTGAAAAACGCCATGTTCTTTAATGGAATTGGCAAGTTCTTCTAATGCTTCATCTCGAAAAGTTTTTCGTGGTTGATAAGGATTTGGTCTTAATTCGGATAAAGAAAGTTCGATAATTTCTTCTTTTGGTGTCGTTTCATAAATTTGTGTTTCTATTTTTTTATTATCGAGATTGTCTGTGTTAAATAATTGTTCTATCCCTCTTCCTTAGGCTGTTTTTTTTGTTGATATGTTGTTGAATTTCTG
>CALVWH010000098.1 GCA_944364705.1 uncultured Bacilli bacterium
TTTGTCATGAATGTGTTAATAAAATAAGTATTGGTAATACTAAAAAAGATAAACGACCTAAAGAAAAACATTATGTATATACCTATTGCAACTATTATAGAAAAAATAGTGCTTATAATAAGTGTACTCCTCATACTATGAATTATAATAATCTAGAAGAACAGTTATTAGCAATTATTACATCAGTTTGTAATAAATATATTGATTTAATAGGTTATGATGATATTGTAAATAATCGAAAAAAAACTTTAAACACATATTCAGAAGAACTAGAAAAAAAGATAGGTAGATTAGAAATTGATATAAAAAGTATTGATTTAAAGATTGAAAAGCTATACATGGATAGATTGGACGACATTATCACTCCTGATACATATAAAAAATTAACAGACAAATTTGAGGAACAAAAGAAAACAAAACACAAAGAAATTGAAGAATTAAAAGTAAGTGTTGAAGAATATAAAAAAAATAATTCTATTGATCAACTTTTAGAAACTCAAACTATTGTAAAAGAATATTTAAAAACTAGAAAAAATCCACCTAGAGAACTAATTTTAAAAATTGTTGATAAAATAGAAATTCATCAAGATAAAACAATAGATTTATATTTTAAGCTAAAACAACTGAATCAAGTTGTTTAAAAAAACGCAAAAAGTTATCACCAAAAACCATGACACATAAATTTAAAGGATACAAAACAGGAGAAAAAATTGGTGTGGATGGATCTTATGATGTAAATATTTGGTATTCCTATGACAACGATAGCAAAACTACGGTTGTGAATAAAAAAGTAGATTATAATGATTTGTTTAATGTAACCATTCGAAAAGATGCAGACTTAACCGAAGATACTGATATTATTGTACGGACATTAAAACAACCAAATTGTATAAAAGTAGACACTAGTGGAAATACCATCAACTTTACGGTTGAAAAAGAATTAGGAGTAGAAATTGTTGGAGAAACAAAAATGAAAATTGCTGTAGAAGAAGATGAAGAACCATGGGAAGACTTAGACCAGCAAGCCGATGAAGAAGTTATGGAAGAAATTGATCAAAATGTTCAAACGGATTATATGGATAAGGTACAATAATTGTATCTTTTTTTCTTTCCTTTTTTCAAAAATCTCTGTATAATAAACATGGTGGTTATATGCAACGATATTTTGTGGCAAAAAAAGAAGAAAATAATTTTATTTTAAATAAAGAAGATTTATATCATATCAAAACCGTTATGAGAATGAAAAATGGAGATTCCATCGAAGTGGTTTATCAAAAAGAACTTTATCTTTGTTCTTATCAAGATCAAATAGCCGTTCCGATTAAAAAAATAGAATCTAGTATGACTTCTTCTCGTGTAACTTTGATTATTCCTTTAGTAAAAGAACAAAAAATGGATTATATTTTACAAAAAAGTACAGAACTTGGCGTAGAAAAAATTATCCCATATTATGCAGAACATAGCGTAATAAAAATTGATGGAAAAGAAGAAAAAAAATTAGAACGGTGGAGAAAAATTGTCAAGGAAGCAAGTGAACAATCCAAACGTCTAGAAATTCCAGAAATCCCCGCAATTTATACTTTAAAACAAATTGGGGATTTACCAGGAAATAATCTTATTTGTAGTACTAGAGAAAAAACACAAAATATTAAAAAATATTTAACAAACCATAAAAATTATGATAGAATAAATATAGTAATAGGACCAGAAGGAGGCCTTTCTTTAAAGGAAGAAGAATACTTATGCTCATGTCATTTTACTAGAATTTCTCTTGGAAACTACATCATGAGAGTAGAGACCGTTCCTTTGTATTTACTGAGTGTAATTAATTATGAAAATATGGAGTGATGATATGTATTTTTTGCTTACGATTAACAACGTTGGTTTAGTCATTCTTATTGTTATGGCGATCATTTTTTTATGTGCGATGATTTACCTTATTTTAATTACTGCGAAAAAAAGTTCCTCAAAAATGGAAATTGATGTACGCACCGAAGAACCCAAACAAGAAGAACCAGTAATAAAAAACTACAAAGAAGAAAATCAAGAATTTTTAAAACAAATTGTACAAAACGAGAAAAAACCAGAAGAAAACTATAAAAAACAAATCGAAGAAGAAAAAAGCGATATTAAAGCGGTTTTAGAACAAATGGAAAAAGATTTAGAAAAAGAAAACGATACAAATGATATTGAAACCTTTGAAAGAGAACAAGAAGAAAAAGCAATCATCAGTTATCAAGAATTATTAAAAGCAACGGGTAAATTAAAAGAAATCGTAAAAGAAAAACCAATGAAAGAAGATACTCAAAAAATTATGGATACGATTAAAGAAGAAGAAGAAATTGTAAAAAAACCAAAAGAACCAAAAAAATTCCACAATACGGAATTTATTTCTCCCGTATATGGAAAAGAATCTCCAGAAAGTGTAAATGCTAGAAAAAATGAAGAATTTTTAAACTCATTAAAGGATTTTCGAAACAATTTAGAATGAAATTTTATATTTATACGTTAGGTTGTAAAGTAAACACCTATGAATCCAATGTCATTCGCGATCTTTTAGAAGATCATCATTATGTAGCATCTACCTCATTTGAAGATTCTGATTTAATCATCATCAATACTTGTTCCGTAACCAATACTGCTGACAATAAATCAAAAAAAATGACTCGTCATGCTAGAAAAGTAAATCCCAAGGCTATTTTAGTCGTTATGGGATGTTTTTCTCAAATAAGCGAAGAAGTAAAAGATGATTTATCGATTGATATTGTTTTAGGAAATAAAGATAAAAGTAAACTTTTAACTTATATCGAAAAGCAAAAAAAACAAAAAAGAATCGTTCATATCGAAGATTTAAGTCATGTTCCTTTTGAACCAATGAAATTAAAAAACTTTAATCAAACAAGAGCCTTTGTAAAAATCGAAGATGGTTGCGAAAACTTCTGTTCTTACTGTATTATTCCATATACAAGAGGTCCGGTTCGAAGCAAACCTGCATCCGAAGTTTTGGATGAAATTCAAACATTAGTAACTGATGGACACAAAGAAATCGTATTAACCGGAATTCATACAGGACATTATCAAGATCAAGAAGTTTCTTTCGCCGATCTATTAAAACAAATTATAAAAATTCCAGGATTAAAAAGATTACGAATTTCTTCCATCGAAATGAACGAAATCACAAAAGAAGTACTCGAAATTTTAAAAGAAAGTCCTATTTTAGTCGATCACTTTCACATTCCTTTACAATCCGGAAGTGAAGAGATTTTAAAAAAAATGAACCGAAAATACACAAAACAAGAATTTATCAATAAAATAAAAGAAATTCGAACAATTCGTCCAGATATCTCCATTACGACCGATGTCATTGTCGGATTCCCTGGAGAAACCGAAGAACTTTTTGAAGAAACCTTACAAACCATCAAAGAAATATCGTTTGCTAAAATACATGTATTTCCTTATTCTCAAAGAAAAGGAACCGAAGCTGCTGTTATGAAAAATCAAATACCAAACGAAATAAAAAAACAAAGAGTAAAAACTTTATTAGAAGTATCAAAACAATTAGAAATAGAATATATGCAAAAATTTCTGCAAAAAGAAATTTCCTTTTTACCAGAAACTTATAAAGATGGTTATGTTTATGGACATACAGGAAACTATTTATATATAAAAATGAAAGGAAATAAGCAAGACCTTAACAAAGAAACCATGGTTTTCTTAACCGAAGAAAACTATCCTTATCTTTTCGGAGAAAAGGTATCTTAACTGTCTTTTTATTAAAAAATGAAGCTTAATTAAGAAAAAAATTACTTTTTTTGTGAAAAAAGAAGGATTTTTTTCTTTTTTGTCGTATATTATTATTAGGGAGTATGAAATTTTATGGCAATGATTGATAATGAAACCATTAGTAAAATAAGAGAAAAGTCCGATATAGTCGATGTTATTTCTTCTTATATTGCTTTATATCCAAGAGGAAAAAATTATTTTGGCGTTTGTCCATTTCATGATGACAATCATCCAAGTATGAGTGTATCGAAAGAAAAACAAATTTATAAATGTTTTTCTTGTGGAGCCACGGGAAATGTTTTTAAATTTGTCCAAGATTATGAAAATATTTCTTTTTTAGAAGCCGTTAAACTATTAGCCAATAAAGCAGGAATTCCATTACAAATTGGAACCACTTCAAAAAAAGAAAATAAAAATCAATCGTTACTTTCTATTTATGATTTAGCTTGCAAATTTTATCAAAATAATTTATATACTGCCTACGGAAAAGAAGCTCGTCTTTATTTGGAAAAACGAAATATTTCTGAAACCGTTATGAAAGAATTTCAAATCGGTTTATCTTTGGATCAAAATACCTATTTATCCAAATTACTGTTAGGAAAAAAAATTGCTTCAAAAGATTTGGATAAGAGTGGTTTGGTTTTTCAAAAAAATGGAACTTATTTTGATTTATACTATTCTAGAATTATGTTCCCATTATATGATTTAGAAGGAAACGTCGTAGGATTTTCAGGAAGGATTTACAAAACAAAAGATGATTCCAAATACATTAACACTAGAGAAACAGACATTTTTAAAAAAGGCGAGTTGCTTTACAATTAAAAAAAAAAAAAAAACGTTGCTCGGCAAAAAGGACAAATCATTATTATGGAAGGCTTTATGGATGTTATCAGAGCTTATACCATAGGAATTGAAAATGTAATCGCAACCATGGGAACCGCTGTTACCAAAAAACAAGCATTATTAATTAAACGAATGGCAAAAGAAGTTCTTTTATGCTTTGATGGCGATGAAGCCGGAGCCAAAGCAAGTTTATCTTGTAGCGAAGAATTATTAAAAATAGGAATTCAACCAAAAATTGTAAGACTTGAAGATAATCTTGATCCAGATGAATTTATTCAAACCAAAGGAGCCGATCGTTTTTTCGATTATTTAAATCATCCAATGGATGTGATGGAATTTCGAGCATCTTATTATAAGAAAAATAAAAACTTAAATAGCGTAGAACAAACAGCAAACTATGTAAATCAAATGCTAGAAGATTTAACAGACGTCACCGATGAAGTGTTAAAAGAGTTAACTCTTCAAAAACTTTCGAGAGAGGTTTCTTTAGATGTAGAAATTTTAAGGAAAAAATTACAAGAAAAAGAAAAAATTTCCTTGCCAAAAGTAGAAAAAGAAAGTAAAATAGAAAAGAAAAATTTCAATCGGTTTGAAAAAGCAGAAGCTTATCTTGTTTATTATATGTTAGATCATAAATTGCCAGTAAAACTTTATATGGAAAAACATCCATTTATTAATCAAGAATCTTACCGAAAACTTGCAAATTATATTGTTCAGTTCTATAAAGAACATGAATATATTCGCTTATCTGATCTTATGACCTCTTTATATGAAAAAGAAGATATGACAAAGACCATACAAGAACTTTTGTTTTTAAATTTAAAAGAAGAGTTTACGGAACAAGAAATTGAAGATTATATAAAACAGATCCAAGAATATAATATTCAAGTAGAAATCAAACGATTACAAAAGAAAATGAAAGAAGAAACCTTACCAATGGAAAAAGCAAAAATTATGGAACAAATCATTGTACTAAAAAAGGAGGTTAATCAATTATGATTAATGAAATAAAAACATTTGAACAAAGAAAAGAAGAATTGGTAAAACTAGGAAAAGAAAAAGGAGTACTAACGTATGAAACTTTAGCAAAAGAATTAAAAGGACTTGATTTAGATGCTGATGCGTTAGATGATCTTTATAATGCGTTTAATGAAAATAACATCGCGATTGTTTCTGAAGATGAAGAGGGAACGGATGATAGCAGTGATAATCCGAATAAAATTTTATTAGACGATAGTACTCTTACGAAAGATTTAACCATCAACGATCCTGTTCGGATGTATTTAAAAGAAATTGGTCAAATTAAATTACTAACCATGGAAGAAGAATTAGAGTTATCCGATCGAATTGCTGCCGGTGACGAAACCGCTAAATCAATTTTAGCCGAAGCTAATTTACGTTTAGTCGTTAGTATTGCCAAACGGTATGTTGGTCGGGGAATGCTATTTCTTGATTTGATCCAAGAAGGGAATATTGGGCTTATGAAAGCCGTAGAAAAATTTGATGTAACAAAAGGATTCAAATTTTCTACGTATGCAACTTGGTGGATTCGTCAGGCCATTACAAGAGCAATTGCTGATCAAGCAAGAACCATTCGTGTTCCTGTTCATATGGTTGAAACCATTAATAAATTAGCTCGAGTTCAAAGACAATTAACGCTAGAACTAAACCGTGAACCAACGGAAGAAGAATTATCCGAAAAAATGAATTTACCAGTAGATAAAATTCGTGAAATTTATAAAATTAGCCAAGAACCCGTTAGCTTAGAAACACCAATTGGAGAAGAAGATGATTCTCATTTAGGAGATTTCATTAAAGACGAAAGAAACATGAGTCCAGAAGAATATGCAACCAATGAAATCTTAAAAGATGAAATTTCCGAAGTTTTAGAAACTTTAACGGAAAGAGAAGAAAAAGTTATTCGTCTTCGTTTTGGATTAGAAGATGGAAAATCAAGAACTTTGGAAGAAGTAGGACAAATGTTTGGAGTTACGAGAGAGAGAATTCGGCAAATAGAAGCAAAAGCATTAAGAAAATTAAGACATCCATCACGATCTAGAAAGTTAAAGGATTATTTAGAAAATTAATGAAATTAACAAAACGATTACAAGCTTTAGCAAATATGGCAAAAGATGCAGAAAGAATTTTCGATATCGGTTGTGATCATGGAATTCTTTCTGTTTTTTTTGCTTTACAAGGAAAGAAGGTCATTGCTTCTGATTTACGAGAAGCACCTTTAAATAGTGCGAAAGCTTTGGCAAAAAAATACCAGGTTGAAGAAAAAATTGCGTTTTATTTGTGCGATGGAATTCCCAAAATTGAAAAAAAAGAAAATGATTTTTTTATTCTAGCAGGTATGGGAGCTCATACGATTTTACATATTTTAGAAGAAAACATAGAAGGTACTTTTGTGATTCAGTCGAATAATGATTTGCCTTATTTACGAGAAGAAATGCAAAAAAAAGGATATCAAATTATCGAAGAAAAAGTTGTTTTTGATAAAAAATGGTATGTTTTTATAAAGTTTCAAGTAGGAGATGCGATTTATACAAAGGAAGACTTTGCTTATGGTCCATTTTTAAAAAAAGATAAAGAATATATGACCTATCTTTATGAGAAAAAGAAAAAAATTTATGAAAGGTCAAAACAAGAACAACAACTAGAAGAAATCAAAACAATCCAAAAATTAATCGAAAAATGTAGTGGATAAAAGCGTAAAAAATACATTTAATTTTTTTTCAAAGAAAATAGTGCCTTTGCACTATTTTTTCACTGAAAAAAAGTTGGACCAAATGTTGGAATGGGCTTTTCTATTTTTTCTACTTCTGGATTTGGTTGTGGTGCTTCCTCCTTTATAGGATTTTGCCTTTGCTCCTTTTTAGGAGTATCCATTTTTTTAAATTCATTCATTACTTTAAACATTGTTTTGGCATTGTTAATGGTAGGTCCGATTTGTTTCACCACAGGAATTGCTTGATTAATAAAATTTAAAGTTTTGCTGGTTCCATTTAAAATGCTAGATAATGAGAACCCTTTTGGAAACGCTCGGAGGAGAGAAGGTCCAGAAGCATAAGGAGAAAAATAAGGACTTTGATACATTTTAATACTCCTTTCTATATTATTGTATGTAAAAGAAAAAAAAAGTGTCTTTTTTTGACACTTTTAAATTAAACGAATTTCATCTTCCGTAAAAAATGGTTTTTTTGGATCGATTCGATCATAAAATAAAATTCCATTTAAATGATCAATTTCATGTTGAAAAGCAATCGATAATTCTTCGCGTGCTCTTACTTCAATTTCATTTCCATCTTCATCAAATCCACGAACACGTACTCTTGCATATCGAGGAACATGTCCTTCTACATCTCGATTGACACTAAGGCATCCTTCTCCAGCTTCTGCAGCGATGATTTCTTGAGAATTGCTAATGATTTTGGGATTAACCATCACATAATTATCAAACACTCCAGGTTCTACTTCATGAACAATAATGATGATTCGCTTATTAATTCCAAGTTGAGGAAAAGCAAGTCCCATTCCCGGTCTTAAATCATATTTTTTCGCTAACTCTTCAATTTGGCTGTACGTAAGTTCATCAATGGCCGACTGAATTAATTTTTTTTCTTCTTTGGATAAAGGAAAAGTGGCCTCTTTACTCGTTTGACGAAGTCTTTTATCTTTTTCATCTAATATATTTAACTTTTTAAACATCATATCAACTCCAAAACAACTATATTTTAGCACAAATCAAAAAAAATAGAAAGAAAAAGTATTGTTTCAGAGAACTTTACCTCTTTTTTTTTTCATGTTATAATGATAATGGTGAAGAATATGAATAAGACAAAGATCGTTGCAACCGTTGGACCTGCAAGTAACTCGAAAGAAATGATGAAAAAATTAATTTTAAATGGAACGGATGTATTTCGCGTCAATTTGACGTATGCAACGTATGAATTTTGTTTGGATGTTTCAAAAAAACTACAAGAATTAAATAAAGAATTAAAAACGGAAGTAGCTCTTTTATTAGATACCAATGGACCTAGTTTAAATGTTGGTAGGATTAATAGTGGAATTACAAAATTAACAGAAAAAGATAAAATTAGAGTTTATGTGGATGATATTTTAGGAGATGAAACAAAATTTTCGGTGAACTATCCAAAATTAATTCATCTTGTAAAATACGGAAGTAAAATGATTATCAATAGTGGGAAAGTCATTTTAAAAATTATTGATAAAGATCTAAACTATTTACTTTGTGAAGTAGAAAGAGGAGGGTATATTAGTGAAAAAGATGGGATCAATATTCCTGGAATTAATCTAGAAATTCCTTTTTTAAATCGCAAAGATCGAGATGATATTTTATTCGCAGATAAAATTGGTGCAGATTTTTTAGCACTTTCTTATGTAAAATGTGCCGAAGATATATTAAAAGTAAACGATTTATTAATTGAAATTGGAAACGATCATTTAAATCTTTTAGCTAAAATCGAAAAAATTGAATCTTTAAAAGAAATTGATGACATTATCAGAGTAAGTGATGGAATTGTTGTTGCAAGAGGAGATTTAGCAAACGAAATTCCAATGGAAAAAGTACCAAGTGTACAAAAGACCATTATTCATAAATGTCATAAAGCAGGAAAAGTAAGTTTGGTATCCGCAGAATTTATGACGAGCATGGAAACGAGTATGAATCCGACAAGAGCAGAAGTTTCTGATGTTGCGAATGCTGTGATTGATAGCATTGATGCCATTATTTTAACCGGGGAAACTACCATTGGAAAATTTCCAGTAGAAACCGTAAACATGATGGATAAAATTATTGCTTCTGCTGAACAAGATATTAATTATTCTGAACTTTTAGATCGATCGATGCAAACAGAGACTGAAGATGTGACTGGATCTTTAGTTTATAGTGTTACCGAATGTGCGAAAAGACTTCATGCAAAAGCAATTATGACACCGACCATGAGTGGATATACCGCTCGAAAAATGAGCCGTTTTCGTCCAAATTGCCCAGTATTTGCGCTTTCCCCTGATCGCAAAACCGTAAGATCGTTATCCCTTTATTTTGCCATCAAACCGGTTTATGTAGAAGAAATTAAAACGATTGATAAAGCAATCGAAGTTTCCAAAGAAATCGCAAATGATTATTTAGAAGTGAAAGATGGCGACAAAATTATTATTACTGGAGGATATCCATTTAAAAAAGTAAAACATACGAATTTTATGAAAATCGAAGAATTATAGAAAGGGGTGAACTATGTATCCGTTAGGAGAACAGTTTCAAATTAACTATGATAAGATACTAGCAAACGAAAAATCCATATTAAAAGGAAGAAAATATCGGATTACCGTTTTAACCGAACGGTTAGTTCGTTTAGAATTTAGCGAAGAAGGACTTTTTGAAGATCGTCCAACCAAAATTGTATTAAATCGAAATTTTAGTGTTCCATTATTTACGGTCCGAGAAGATCAGAATTTTTTAGAAATTACAACCAAATATTTCAAACTTAGTTATGCGAAAGAGCGCCCGTTTCTAGGAACTAAAATGAATCCGATGCAAAATTTAAAAATCGAACTTTTAAATACGGAATTTGTTTGGTATTACAAAGAAGAAGAAGTTCGAAATTATGGAGCACCAAAGTTTAATTTATTAAGCGAAAAGGGAAAATTAGAATATACGAAAGGGTTATATTCTTCCGCAGGATTTGCTTCTATGGATGATTCATCATCGCCAATTTTTGAGCCAACAGGAACACTAATTCCTAGAGAAAAAAAAGAAACCGATGTTTATGTATTTCTTTATCACAAAGATTTTAGTCAGTGTTTGCATGATTATTTCTCATTAACTGGAAATGCAGCCTTGCTTCCACGGTTTGCTTTTGGAAACTGGTGGAGTAGAGATATTTCTTATAACGAATCTTCTGTTGTTCAATTGGTTGACGATTTTGAAAAAAATGAAATTCCACTTTCTATTTTAGTTTTGTCAGAATCCGATTGGCATAAAAATGCTTATGAAAAAAAACAAAACATTCTTTCTGGATTCACGTTTGATCCTGAAAAGTTTCCCAATCCTGCTATGCTTACACAATATCTACATTCAAAAGGAATTCGTTTGGGAGTTAGTGTAAATCCAACGCAAGGATTTTATCCTTATGAACAATATTACGAAATGGCGAGTCAATATTTAAAAAAAGATCAAAATGGTATTTTACCCTTTCATGCACTTGATCCTAGATGTATTGATGTTTACTTTAAATTATTTATTCATCCATTAGATGCTTTAGGAATTGATTTTTACTATTTAAAAGAAATTCCTACCAACGATTTAGATACCTTATGGGCATTAAACCATTACCATTTTTATGATTTATCTAGAGATTATAAAAGAAGACCTTTACTTCTTACGACAAACTCTTTAGTTGCTCCACATCGTTATCCCGTTCTTTATTCTGGAAAAACTTTAGTTAGTTGGGAAACCTTAAAACAAATTCCTCTTCATAATGCTTCTGCGATGAATTTAGGAGTTGCCTTTTGGAGCCATGATATTGGTGGATATTATAAATGAATTGAAGATAATGAATTGTATACTAGATTTGTTCAATTAGGAACTTTTAGTCCGATCCTAAAATTTGGATCAACCAAAGGAAAATATTATAAAAGAGAGCCTTGGAAATGGGGCGTTAAAACTTATGAAATTGTTAAAACTTATTTGAAACTTCGACATCGTTTAATTCCTTATCTTTATACCGAAGCTTATTTATATGCCAAAGAAGGGCATTTGTTTATTAAACCAATTTATTATGATTATCCAGAATTTTATGATGATGTTCTTTATAAAAGAGAATATTATTTGGGATCGGAATTCTTTATTGCACCGATTGTATCGAAAAAAGATCATGTTATGAACCGTGTCATTCATCGAATGTATATTCCAAAAGGAACTTGGTATGATTTTGTAACTGGAAAAAAATTTCCTGGAGATAAAAAATATGTTGCTTTTTTCAAAGATAATGAATATCCTGTTTTTGTAAAAGAAGGATCGATTTTAGTTTTAGGAGACAACGAAAATTTAAATGATACCACACCTCCAAAAAACATTGAAATCCAAATTTTCCCTGGATGTAGTAGTTCTTATAATTTATACGAAGATGATGGATTATCGGATTTATATAAAAAAGGTTTTTATTTAAAAACCAATATTGATTATAATTATATGCCAAATAATTATACCGTTATTGTAAGAGCAATCGAAGGAAAAAGTGGAATTGTTCCAGAAAAAAGAAATTATAAATTTAATTTCCGTAATACGAAAAAATCCGATCAAGTTTCTGTTTATTTTAATAGTTCACAAATTGCATTTACTTCTTATGTAGAAAAAGATAGTTTTGTTGTCGAAGTAAAAGATGTTCCATCCATTGGACAGTTAACCATCAATTGTAAAGGAAAAGATATCGAAATTTCTTCGCTTCGAATCATTAATGATGATATTAAATCCATCATTTCCGATTTACAAATTGAAACCGAATTAAAAGAATTAATTGATGATATCATGTTTTGTGATTTACCAATCAATAAAAAAAGAATTGAAATTCGGAAATTAGCTCGAAAAGGATTAGAAAAAAAATTTGTGACTTTATTTTTAAAATTACTTGAATATCTTAACATTGTGTAATATAATAATTAAAAAAGCCAAGAAAAAGAGTAGTAGAAAAAGTAAATCTTACTTAGAGAAGAAGTGGTTGGTGAAAACTTTTAAGATTCTTTTTTGAACTTCCTTTGGAGCTGCTACTAAGCCGTACCTTTGCGTTAAAAAGAAAAGTGCATAGTATTATGAAATAAGGTGGTACCGCGGTTTTTCCGTCCTTAGTCCATAATACTTTTTATGTTTTTAGGAGGATGAAATGAAAGAATGGATTTGGTTTTTACTGACCTTTGTGATTTTATATCTTCTTTATGATTTCTTAATTTTACGGAATAAGAAAGCTTTAGAAAAATATAAAACAAGCAAAGAAATTTTATTAATTAAAACAATGACACATATTGATCTTGAAAAAATAAATTTTAAACGATTTGCTCGTAAAGTAATTCTTTTAAATTGTTTTATGATTGCGATTACAATTTCTATATGTTTAGTTGTAAGCGATAATTTAATTCTCATTCTTTTTTTAGCAATGGGTATTTTAATTCCTTTAATTTTAGGAATTTATTATTTTCTTGGAAAGCATTATAAAAGAAAGGAACGTGTAACATGTACGAACACAAAGAAATAGAAAAAAAATGGCAAAAAATATGGGAAGAAAAAAACGTATTTCAGACACAAATTGACAAAGCAAAAGAAAAATTTTATATGCTTGTAGAATTTCCATATCCATCTGGAGTTGGACTTCATGTTGGACATGCTAGGGTTTATACGGCATCGGATGTTCAAGCAAGATTTCGTAAAGCAAAAGGATATAATGTTCTTTTCCCAATGGGATGGGATGCTTTTGGAGCACCAGCAGAACAATATGCGATTAAAAATCATATTCATCCAAAACAAGCAGTAGAAGAAAATATAAAAGTATTTAAAGGACAAATGCAATCTTTAGGATTATCCATCGATTGGTCTAGAGAATTTTCTACTACGGATCCAGACTATTACAAATGGACCCAATGGCAATTTTTAAAATTTCAAGAAGCTGGACTTGCATATAAAGCGGAAAAAGAAATTAATTGGTGTCCAACTTGTAAAACAGGATTATCCAATGAAGATGCTCAAGGTGGTGTTTGTGAACGTTGCGGAACAAAAACAACCAAAAAATTAAAAAATCAATGGATGCTTAAGATGAGTTCTTATGCAGATAAATTACTAGATGGACTTAAAGATACGCAATTTTTAGACAAAGTAAAAAATGCTCAAATTAATTGGATTGGAAAAAGTATTGGAGCATCGGTAAACTTTCCGATCAAAGATACCGAAGATTTCTTAGAAGTATTTACAACGCGTCCTGATACGTTATTTGGAGTAACGTTCATGGTTATTAGTCCAGAACATCCATACTTAAAAAAATATGAAAATCAAATTGAAAATTTAGAAGAAATAAAAGCTGATCAAGAAGAAGCAAAAGCGAAAACCGAAATTGAACGAACCGATGCGACAAAAGAAAAAACGGGAATTCAAATCCAAGGATTAACTGCTTTGCATCCAATTACACACAAAGAAATCCCAATTTGGATTAGTGATTATGTATTAATCAATTATGGAACTGGAGCAATTATGGCTGTTCCAGCACATGATGACCGAGATTATGCCTTTGCGAAAAAATTTAATATTCCAATCATCGAAGTTATCGAAGGAGGAGATATTCAAAAAGAAGCATATGTAGAAGATGGTCTTCATGTCAATTCGGAATTTCTAAATGGATTAAATAAAGAAGAAGCAATTGACACGATGTTAGAATATTTAAAAGAAAATAACCTTGGAAAGAAAACCGTAAATTATCGTTTACAAGATTGGATTTTTTCAAGACAACGTTTCTGGGGAGAACCAATTCCTATGATTCATTGTCCATCTTGTGGATGGGTTCCAGTACCAGAAAAAGATCTTCCTGTTGTTTTACCAGATGTAGAATCTTATGAACCAACCGAAACTGGAGAAAGTCCTTTAGCGAACATTAAAGATTGGGTAAATGTTCCTTGTCCAAAATGTCATGCACCAGCACAAAGAGAAACCGATACAATGCCAAACTGGGCAGGGTCTTCTTGGTATTGGCTTCGCTATACCGACCCAAAAAATGATCAACAATTAGCTTCGGAAGAATGTTTAAAATATTGGGGACAAGTAGACTTGTACGATGGGGGAATGGAACACGCAACGAGACATTTATTGTATGCTCGTTTCTGGAATATTTTCCTTCATGAACAAGGCCTTGTACCATATTCTGAGCCATTTTTAAAACGGATTAGTCATGGAATGATTTTAGGTCCAAATGGCGAAAAAATGAGCAAAAGCAAAGGAAATGTAGTAAATCCAAACGATATGATTCGAGAATACGGTGCTGATGCACTTAGAACCTATGAAATGTTTATTGGCGATTATTCAAAAGATGCTGCATGGAATGAAAATGGATTAAAAGGTTGCCGAAAATTTTTAACTCGTGTATGGAATTTACAAGAAAAAGTAATAGAATCAAATGAAAATACAAAGAGTATAGAAAATATTCTTCATAAAACAATTAAAAAAGTAACCGAAGATATTGAAAATTTAGATTATAATACTGCAGTTTCTGCGTTAATGATTTTATTAAATGAAATGGAAAAACAACCAACCATTACTACGAAAGATTATCGCATTCTTTTACTTTTATTAAATCCATTTGCTCCTCATGTAACCGAAGAATTAAACGAAAGAAATCATTTAGGAGATCTTCTTTGTGTTAGTGCTTGGCCAATGTATGAAGAAGCAAAAATGCAAGACGAAACTTATACAATGGTTGTCCAAGTAAATGGTAAAGTAAGAGGAAAAATAAGCGTATTAACAGACACAAAAGAAGAAGAAATGGAAAAGCTTGCGAAAGAAATTCCAAACGTTCAAAATTTTATCGAAGGAAAAACCATTGTAAAAGTCATTGTTGTTCCACAAAAACTTGTAAATATTGTTGTGAAATAAACGATAGTGGTTCTATCGTTTTTTTCGTAAAATGAACCAAGGAGAGTAAAAATGTTAAAAGAAAAATATCAAAGATTAAAATATGAACTAATGAAAAATAATTTAGAAAAAAATTTCTTTCTTTTTGATGAAAAAAATTATGAGATAAGAAAGAAATCCTTGATTGATCAATTAGAAAAACAAATCGCTTTGTATCAAAAAATTTATCATTGTTCAGAAATTGTATGTTTAGGAATTGGAACCAATAAGTTTTTAGATGCAAACTTTGATACATTTGGTCCAAGAGTAAATTCTAATTTAAAGAAAAAAGAACTTCCTGATTTTGTTAAACTTTATGGAACAATGGAGCAACCATTGCATGCTGGAAATATAGAGCCTTTTTGTAAACAACAAGAATGGAAACAAAAATTAGTTCTTGTATGTGATAGTGCAGTAGCAACCCAATCCATTGGATGTGTTCAAATAAAAGATCAAGGAGTTTTTCCAGGACTTGGTTTTGATAAAAAACTTCCGTTCCTTGGAGATTTTCAAATTTGTTTTTTTATTCAAAACCCGAATATTGATCTCTTAGGAATAAACAATAAAACAATCTATCAAATGAGTGAAATCACATCCGATCTTTTATATCAAGTATTTCAAAGAAGAAACGAACATTTAAAAAAGAAGATACTCAAAAAAGGATAGAGACATTTTCTTATCTATGTTATAATACAATTGGTGGGTGGATTTCATGTTAGAAGAATATAAAGGCTTTTTATCGTTAGATGAACTTCTTGAAAAAGAATACCATTATACTTATGATGAAAAGAATCGCTCTGATTTTTTATCAAAGCCCTTTGTTCATTTAGAAGTAAATGGAAGAACTGCTCTTTGCTGGATTACTTATAAAGGCGAAGAATATCTATTTAAACCTTTAGAAGAATTTCGATTCAACGTATGGGGAGAATTATTATCTTGTGCTTATGCAAAAATGTTAGAAATTCCTTGTGCAAATTATCGTGCTTGTCGTTTAGGAAATGAATGGGGGGTTTTGACACAAAAGATTCAAAAAGAGTCTGAAAATCTTGTTTTAGGATGCGAAATTATTCAGCGATTCTTTAATGAATATCCATATAAGAAAGAAGAATTTTTATCGATTTTTGCAAACCCAGTGTTTTTGTCTTCCTACGAAATTCCAGAAAGTTTTCTAAAAGAAAAAGAAAAACAAAAAATATTACTCTCTTATTTAAATAACTTAGATCATATTTGGTCCATATTTTCGGTCCTAAAATCGGATAACGAAAAAAGTTTGATTATTTTTTTTACAAAAATGCTTTTATTTGAAATTCTTACTTTACAAGCAGATTGCAACGTAAATAATTGGGGTGTTATTGAAAAAGATGGAAAGTTTTTTCCAGCCAAATTGTTCGATCAAATGACTTCCTTTGGATTAGGATATTATGATATGGAAAAAAGAGCAAATAATTTTCGAAATGAACAAATGAATGCTCGTTTTTTAAGAAATGAAGAACCATTAAAAGCTTATGTTTATCAAGGATATCCTTTATTTACCTTAACAAATCAAAATGTTCAAAATTTTATAACGGGGAAAAAAGATTCCCATTTAAAAGTTTTAGCGGATTTTTTAGAAATGTCGAGTGAAGAATATCAAGAATTGTTTTTTCAATATTTTGAAAAAATAAATGAGATTTCTTTTTCTGATGTAGTTGCACAAGTAGAAAAAGAAAATGGACTTACCATGGATGATGATGTATATGCTTATATTTCTTCTGTTTTTAATTTCCATATAAAAAATATAAAACAAGAGATAGAAAAGAAAAAAGAAGGGAATCTTTATGTTGAAAGAAGAAGTTTATAAAGAAAAAGAAATTGAAAAATTATTTACTTCAAAAAATATCGATTTTTCTATATTTTCTGCGTTTTTTAAAGAAAATCGTTGGATTTTTATGAATAATTTTTCTAAAGATCAAATTTATTTTATCTATAATCATTTAGAATTTTATGGCTTATTGTTTGTAAAACAAGATCATTACTATTGGTCGATTTATCACAAAGGAAATCTTCTTCCACTACAAACGGTTGATTCAAATGGAAAAGGAAACTTTGATTATGTTGTAGAATTATTTATTGATTTTATTGAATCTGAAAAATTTTATAAATTAGCTCCGAATTATAAAAATCGTTCTTTAGAAGAAAAAGCAAAACAAATGAAAAAATTAAAATTTAACCCGTTTGGATATCATTTACAATAATTTTGTGATAGGATAGAAATAGGTGAGAATATGAAAAAAGTTGGGATTTTATTTCTTTGTTTCCTTTTGTGTGCTTGTAACACAAATGAAATAGAAGAAAAAACAGTAGAGCAAAAAGTTGTCGATGTAACTCCAACTCCTTACGTCGATAACAATCCTATGAAAGTAGGTCTTTATTTAAGAGAAAACGGTCAAAGAAAAAAATATGAAACTTATGAAAATGTATGGCAAAATTCTGTTGATATTGCAGTCTTTAGTTTATTTCCTACCGATGAAGATACCATCTCTGGTGGAAACATTAAAAATGTTTTTAATTCCTATTGGAATACTTATGAACACGCAGATGAGTATAAAATTGGATATCAAATTACGTATACGTTAGCCGATCAAACAACGATCAATCGTACCATTTTAAAACCAGAAGATGTCGAAGATTTGCATGGAACTTTACATATTTATGTATACGATGATGTTCATCAACCAGATGGTGCTTGGTATAGTCATTTGGAAACCTTAGAAGAAAATTCTTTGATGACTAGTATTAAACTTACCGGTGCGGAAGGTAGTGATCAAATTGTTTCTGATCTTGTGCTCAAAGGGTTTACCTATCTTGATGAAAACGATTTTGATTCTCAAGGATATTATCGTGGGCATAGTGTTTTTGAAACCGTAGTGAAACGAAGAAAGTAGGAACCGATATTTGTGTTAGAAAAACAAAAAGGGCTTATTGTTTTAGAAGATTTTTTCAAAGAGGCTTATCAATATACTTATAAAAACCAAGAAGATTTACTTCTGCAGCCATTTGCAGAGTACGAAGGTGTTGGAGCAACTTCATTAGTTTGGATTTACGATGGAAACGATCGATATTTATTAAAAAAAGTAAATGAAAACGAATATACTTGGCTTGGAGAATTGTTATCAAATAAGATTGCTAAATTTTTACATCGTCCATGTGCGACGTATCGTTTAGCAACCTTAGAAGGACAAAAAGTAATTTTATCAAAAGACTTTTTAAAAGAGAAGGAAACCCTAATTTTAGGAGTACAAATTGTTCAAGAAGTTTTAAATCATTATCCGTACGCAAAAGATAATAAAATTTTTTCGGATGAAAAATTTCTTGAATTATATGCAGTTCCCAAAAATATTCTTGGATTTGATGCAACGTTAAAAAATAAATATTTACATAATAATTTAAATAACTTAGAACAAATGTGGTCTATTTTAAGTTTGTACTGTGATTTAAAAAAGATTCCAAGCGATCTTATTCCCTCTTTAATGGATTCGTTGACCCAAACTTTTTTATTTGATGTTTATACATTTCAAGCCGATCGTCATATTCAAAATTGGGGATTTATTCAAGAAAAGAAGGGGGAACAAATCTTATTAAAACCAAACATTTTGTTTGATCAAGCAGCATCTTTTGGACTTTATAATAAAGATCTTGACAAAAGAATAAAAGACGTTTATGATAGACTACACATCTATCAAAAATTTCAAACAGAAAAGGCCAAAGAAAACTTTATTAACATTTTATATAAAGACCGATTATTATTAACCCCATCAGAAGATGCTATCATCAATGCAAAATCAAGAAAAAGACAAAATAACTTACAAGTATTTTCCTATTTTTTAGAAGTGTCATCGTCAGAAATGAGACAGAAAGTAGAAGAAGAAATTGAAGCTTTAGAGCAACATGGCATGACAAACTTTTTAAAAGAAATTATGGAAGAAAACGAAATTACAATCGATCCAAACGTTGTACAATATTTAGAAACTACGTTTTCTTATCATTTATTTTATTTAAAAGAAAAAGTAAAAAAATACCAAAGAAGTAGGTGATTTATGCGTTTTTCAAAACATCAATATGAGCGATTATATGCTCTTTTAGACGTAATTAAGAAAAAAGGATGCGATATTGCAGAAGCTTATTCTTTACTTGAAAATAATCCAGTTTTGTTTGATTATGAGCCATTTGAATTGGATGAAAAATTAAGCTTTATTATGAATCATGATCTTTTATATGCTGCTTTGCTTGTAAATGGAAACTATTACGAATGGAGTTTATATAAAGATCGTACCTTTTCTCCTTTTCAAAGTAAAACCATATTTGATGAAAATCGAGATGATTTTGTTATTGATATGGTTGTGGATTTTATTTATTATAATAAATTAAAACAATGGGATCCCTCAATGACTTTAGAAGATCGCATTCGTGAGTTTAAATCGATCAAAACAAATTCTAGTGGATATCACTTAAAATAAATAAGAAATTTCTATAACCTATAGAAATTCTTTCTTTTTTAAAGCAAAAATAGGAAGGTGAACATATGAAAGTACAATATACACTTTTACACAAAGATCAACATACAAACGCTCGATATGGAAGCTTAAAAACAAATCATGGAACGTATGAAACTCCCATGTTTATGCCAGTTGGAACTCTTGCAAACGTGAAAACTTTAGTTCCAGAAGAATTAAAAGCGATGCATAGTGCGATTATCTTATCCAATACGTATCATTTATGGTTAAGACCAGGAGAGGATGTCGTTCAAAAAGCAGGAGGACTTCATGCATTTATGCATTATGATGGGCCAATTTTAACCGATAGTGGTGGATTTCAAGTGTTTTCTTTAGCTAAAAATAAAAAGAAAGACATTACTGAAGAAGGCGTTCATTTTAAAAGTCATTTAGATGGTAGAAACCTTTTATTAACTCCAGAAAAATCAATGGAAATTCAAAATAAATTAGATAGCGACATTGCGATGAGTTTTGATGAATGTATTCCATATCCTGCAGATTATGAATATACGAAAAAAAGCACAGAGCGAACCATTCGTTGGGCCAAAAGAGGAAAAGATGCTTTTCATAATGAAAAGCAATCTTTGTTTGGAATTGTTCAAGGTGGTGCTTATCAAGATTTAAGACATTATAGTGCGAAAGAAACGGTAAAGATTGGATTTGATGGATACGCGATTGGTGGAACTTCCGTAGGAGAAGGAAAAGACGTTATGTATCAAATGATTGACGATGCGATTTTGTATTTACCAGAAGAAAAACCAAGATATTTAATGGGTGTTGGAGATCCTGTAGATATTTTAGAAGGAGTAGAGCGTGGTGTTGATTTGTTTGATTGCGTTCTTCCAACACGAATTGCTCGCCATGGAAATGCTTTTACCAAAAATGGGAAGATAAATATCAAGAATGCAAAATATAAAGAAGATTTTACGCCATTAGAAGACGGATGTGATTGCTATACATGTCAAAATTACACAAAAGCATATGTGAGACATTTAATTACTGCAAACGAATCTCTTGGTGGACGCCTTCTTTCTATACACAATATCCGATTTTTAATTCGTTTGGTGGAAGAAATTCGCATAGCTATTCAAGAAGATCGTTTCACAGAGTATAAAAAAGAATTTATAGATCGCTATACAAAAAAAGAAGGAGATTAAAAAAATCTCTTTCTTTTTTGTACGTGGTCTAAAAGATAAGGACTACCAGATAATGGTTTTTGCATTAAAAATTCTTCGAATGCTTGTTTTTCTATTTTTTTTCGATATGGATGGTTTTGTATTTCATATAATACTCGGCTATCAACAATTTTGGTTAAAAGAGAAAGACAAGTAATATTAAAGTTATAATAATCGAATTGTAAATCAATGTCATGGTTTTTTAAGTATTCTTGCTGGAAATCTCGAAAGTTATCTTGTGGATATCCTTGAATAGAACAATTATCTAAATCACAAAAAGCAATCTTTCCTTTATCATTTACTAGAATGTTATGTTCATTAATATCTCCTAAAAGAATTTGATATTGATGGATTTGTTCTAAAATTTGTTTGGCTTCTTGCAAAAGATACATTTTTTTCTTATTGGAAGCAAAGGTATAAAACGATAACGATTTTCCAGAAAAATAAGACATGGTATATCCGATAAACTGATCCTGATGGTAGATTCCTTTTTGAGGCAAACACATTTCTGGTATCTTTGACATTTGTGATAATAAAGCAACTTTTTTTTCTTTATTTTTTAAATCTTTTATATGCTCAGATTTAAAAATTTTATAAATGATATGATGATGTAAAAAAACAAAACTTTCGTAAGATGGATCCTCTGTTAATAGAGTCATTTCTTGAAAGTTTAGTTGTTCCATTTCTATTTTTTCCATACTTTACTTCCTAACTAGTTTTATTATATGGAAATTTTTTCTTTTGTCAATGAGATTCTATGTTTTTATTAATTCCAAGCATACTTCCAAACGTTAAAATAAAAGCTAGAAGAAGTTGAAATAAGAAAAAAGGAAGATCGTATGAGGTTTTAAAAAAGACAATATCGATTATGTT